>JBOHUP010000376.1:0-1766 GCA_050734615.1 Candidatus Dormibacteraceae bacterium
ATCCTTGTCTTTCTCACTGCTCAGCGGGCCGATCAGTCCGAGCATCTTGTCGAAGGGTCCGGCGAACGCCGCGCTCAGCGCGTTGGGGCGCACGTACAGGCCGTGCATGAACACGACGCGCGCGAGCTCATCGTGCTTGCGGTACTTCTTCGACAGGCGCGCGACCTCCACAGCCTGCTGGCGCGCCACCGCCGAGTAATTCGCCTCCGACGATCCCCCGCCGGGGTAGCGGTGGTCCGCCTCCTGGATCATCCCGGCCTGCCTGCACGCCTCGATCTGCCATGGGCTGACGTGCCATCCGACATGGGCACTGACGTATTCCGCCAGTTCGCGGTCTGCGCCGCTGCGCGCCTTGATCCTGTCGTTCATCGCAGCTTCCCAACGAGCTTACCCGCAGCCCAGGTGCCCGCGATCGTCAGGCCGAAGATCGCCAGGTTCTGGACGATTGGCGGCTGGTGCTTCAGGAGACGGTGTACTAGTAGTGCCGTCTCTGCAGAGACGGCCTGTTGGACGATGTACTGACCGCAGATTGGGCAACGCATTGAAGGTCTCCTCGAAAAACGTGGCCGGCGACAACTCGGACTATCCTCGGCAGGCGCTGGCACATATGCCGAGGTGCGAGCTGAGGCCTGAAATCAGACGGCAAATGGAGGCCCTCGCTACAGGCGCGGTGCGGCTTAGCGAGCGGAACGATGCGGTCTAGCCGTTGCGATCAGAGGCGGGCTCTTGTCGGTGGAGCTGGTAGCGGTAGAAGTGCTGGACTGTGGCCGGCCGCAGCCTCGATCCGGGGAAGAGGCTCCTCGCCGTCTGCATCATGGTCCTGACTTAGTGATGTCCCGCCGCCTCATCTGGCTGGTCGGCGGGGCCTTGGGTTTCGCGCTGTTGGTGATCGGGTTGGTGCCGGTCACGACCCTGGTGGCGCCGTACTCAAGGCGGCCGATTCCGCCCGAATGCTCGTCGGGATTGACTCATATTCCGTCCGACCGCATGCTCGACGTGCCGGGGATCGGTGCCGCCTGGCTCGTGGCTGCCGACTCTGGTGCCGAAGTGCTGTTTGGCTCGGGCACCGCCTACCTCCTCAAATTGCCAACCCAGTCCGTTCTGTGGCAGCAGTCATTTGCGAGCGGAGAGATCAGCGCAGCGCTCCAGTCCGGAATTGCCTACGTCTTTGATGACAAGATCGGGTACTTCCTGAGCGCGACCACAGGAGAGATCCAGCCCCACATCGTCGAGTCGGACAACTATCGAGGTCTATTCACCTCAGACGGCAAGCGTTGGGTCCAGACGGACATGCTCTACTCCGCGATCGAACCAGGCGCGAAACTGATACTGCACCGCCACCTGGATTTCGCAGTCATTGCCGATGGCTGCGTCGTGGCGTAGGAGTGTGCTCATCGAGCCGACAGCAAGCCTGTGGGGCTCCCTTATTCGTCCGAGGATGGGAGTTGACCCGCTTTGGTGGACGGCTCATCAGCTGGGGATCGATCCACCTGGTCGCCGAGGCCGCGCGCGAACAGGGCTTCGGGGCCGCTCGGCAGAAGAGCCACGATCCTCATCGGCTCAGGAGACCACAACCGGGTTCGCGCAAGCGCTCATGGTTACTGGAGATGAGCGGCGGTTACGCACTGATGTGGTCGGGCGGCAAGGACAGCGCGCTAGCGCTGCATCGGGCGACGGCTGCCGGCATACACGTAACACGCCTGATCAACTTCTTCGATGCGGCGACTGGCAGGGTAAGGTTCCACGCGACCCGCGTCGAAATGATT
>JBOHUP010000377.1:0-2160 GCA_050734615.1 Candidatus Dormibacteraceae bacterium
CCGTGGAGCAGCATGTGGCGTCCTTGCCCGAGACCCTCCGCTGCGTCGACCAGAGCCCGGATGCCGCTGATGTCACAGAAGATCAGGCCGGTCAGGTCCAGGTGGGGATGCCCGCTGTTGGGAAACGTGGCCGTGAGGGATCGCACCACCGCGTGCGAGTTGGTCATGTCGATCTCACCTGAGAATCGAAGGCCGACGGGATTACTGGTGCGCGTCACGACAAGGTGCTTGTCGACGTACACCGGCTCGTCCCTCGCCGCGGCCGCGACGTGATCTTCTATATCCCCTCCAGGTGTTGGCCTCTGGGATCCGCAACGCCCCAATCCACCTTAAACGCTCCATGAAGCAACCGCCAGGGCCAATCGATTACCCAGTCCTTGTCGAGGCGGGTACGGCGCGCCGCCCCGACGTTTCCCAAGTTGGGGGAGCTTGGCCAGCAATGGCCGAGCCCTCCACCAGGCTCTTGACATCTACAGCTCCGGCAGCCTGACCAGCCAGGCGACCAGCGTGCCCGTAGCGATCCCGATCAAGGAGCCGACGGCCACGTCGCTCGGGAAGTGGTGGCCCAGGTGGATCCTGGAGACCCCCACGCCCGCCGCAAGGCCGAACACGAGGGGCGCGGCCTTCGGATAGAAGCTCGAAAGCGCCGTCGCCGCCGCAAATGACGAAGCTGTATGACCGGAGGGAAACGAGGCATCGGCGGTCCGGATTCCCACCACCAGGACGTCACGGTCTACGAACGGTCGCTTGCGTCGAAAGACGGGTTTGATCATCTGCTGCACCAGGTATGTGGTGCCGAGCGACGCGACCGCGGTGGCGAGGCCGGCCCTGCGTCCTTTCCGGCCTCCCATCCAGGCGATCGCCAACCCGGCGCCGACCCAGCCGAGGCCTTCTCCGAGGTCGGACAGGATGCCCACGTACCGGTCTCCCAACGGCGAGTGCGGAAGCCGGTGGATCATGTAATACAGGCGGCGGTCGATTGATTCGGGCAGGCTCGGCCCGGCCTCCCGCGATTCCGCAGCCATTACCAAAAGAACGCTCGCCACCGGTAAAGCCCCGCGACCCGGCGTTTGCTTGTTGCATGACACGACGGTTGACGCGCGCCAGCGGCGAGCTGCCTGAGCGAGCGCGGCTGGAGGCCCTCGTCGAACAGTGGTGGGATACCGTCGTCGCAGGCGAAGCTGACGAGCCGCATCCAGTCTACGGGGACCGAGTCGTCGCCCGACTCCGCGACGGCCGGCTGAAGGTGTCGGGCGAGGTCGACTCGAAGCCAGACCGGGACGAGCTGGTGAGCCAGGCCAGCGAACGGGCCGGACGCGGCCTCAGCGAGGTCGATACGGCAGGCTTGAGGATCGCGCAACGTAACGAGAATGCCGGCGTGCTGGACCAGACGATGGTCGCCGCCTTCCCCAGCCTCGAGACGGCCGAGGTCGCCCTCAAGCTCATCCTGGAGCGAAGCCAGATCCAACCCAAAACCAAGGTGATCTTGCCGCCGCACGACACCAGATTGTTCAAGCGCATGGCGCCCGGGGATTTCGCCGCCGACGTGCGCAAGCACCTCGACCTGGGGCGCGCCGTGCTGATTCTTCGGGTCGACGAGACCGAGGTCTTCAAGCTACGAGCTCTCGTCGAAGAGGACACGCGCAGCCTCTGGACGATCGCCACTCCACCTCAGCTGGCAGGCTGATGGCAGAGGTCCGAAGAAAAGTGGTCGGTGGGGGATCCCGCGTCTCGGCGCGGGACGTCGCCAGCGCGCGGCTCACCGCGCAAGACGTCCTCCGTTCGATCGGCCCCGGGGTGATCACTGGCGGCGCCGACAATGACCCGGCTGGGATCGCCACCTACTCGATCATTGGCGCGACCGCTGGATTCGCGCAGAACTGGCTGCTTTTCCTCTCCACTCCGATGCTGATCGTGGTCCAGCAGATGTCGGCGAAGGTGGCCAACGTCACCAAAGCCGACCTGGCCACGGTGCTGCGCACCACCTTCGGCGCGCGCGTGGCCACGCCCGCCGTCCTGTTGATGGTGATCGCCAATGTGATCACCATGGGCGCCGACCTCCTGGCGATGGGTGCCGCGATTCAGTTGATGACCGGAATCAAGTTCATCTACTGGATCGTCCCCCTGGCCGCAGCGATGGCCTGCTTCACGATCTTTCTC
>JBOHUP010000378.1:0-7245 GCA_050734615.1 Candidatus Dormibacteraceae bacterium
GACTTCCTCAACGCGCTGTACACCGAGCTCGAGGCCAGCCCTGACGTGGTGACCACGACCGTGTCCGACTTTCTGGCCGAGCACCCTCCGCAGCAGCAGCTCCACCACCTGCACACCGGGAGCTGGATCGGCGCGAGCCTCGACACCTGGATCGGCGACCCCGAGCACAACGTGGCCTGGGACCTGCTGGCGGAGACACGCGACTGGCTCGAGGGCCAATCTCACACCCGGCCGAAGGAGTCGGAGCAGGCCGCCCTGGCCTGGCGCGAGATCCTGATCACCGAAGGAAGCGATTGGTTCTGGTGGTTCAGCCGCAAGCACGACTCCGGCATGGACCCCATCTGGGACAACCAGTTCCGGCTGCACCTGCGCAACGTCTACAAGCTGATGGGCGCGCGCGCGCCCGCACGTCTGTTCCAGCCCATCATCAAGCGGGCGCCGACCCTGGAGCGCGGAGTTCCCGCGATCGCAATCAGCCCGAGGTCGCGCCAGGACCCGACATGGGCGCAGGCGGGCTACTACCTCGTCGGCTCCGGCTTCGGCGCCCTGCACCGGCCGGCCGGGGTCGTGGAGCGCGTTTACTACGGCAACGACGACGAGAATGTCTACTTCCGGCTGGACAGCTCGAGGTCGCCGCAGGAGCTTGAAGGACAGCGGATCGAGTTCTGGCTCTACTGCTCTGGCGCCCCCGCAGGCGATGGCGGTGGCGAGATCACTCTGCCGCTGTCGATCTCGGCACTGGCGGACCTCGACTTCGAGCCTGCCTACGTGGTCAGGATCGTGCCCAAGGCCCAGAGCGCTTCGGTCACTGTCGCGCGCATCGTCGAGCCGCAGACGAGGGCTGTCGCCGAAAAGACTTGGGACGTCACCGATCCATTCTTCATCACGATTCCCTTCAAGCAGCTGTCCAAGCGACCCGGTGACACGCTGGAGGTCGCTGTGGTCGTGAGCCGGGACGGCCACGACATAGAGGAGGTTCCGCCCTCCGGCTCTCTGGGCGTCCGCGTGCCCGGCCAGGCTCCCGTGGTCGAGGCGGAGCGAGCCAAGCACCTCAAGGTGCTGGTCGCGACGGCGGAGCTCGCACCGTTCGCCAAGCTGGGTGGCGTCGCCGACGTTGCCGCGGCGCTGTCCAAGGAGTTGAGTCGGAAGGGTCACGACGTGCGAGTCGTGCTGCCTCGCTACCGCGCCGTCGACATCGCCAGGTTTGGACTGCGTGCGGTGGTCAACGACCTGCGCGTGCCGCTCGGTACGCAAACTATGCAGGCAACTATCTACGAAGGCCGCATCGGGGAGGTGGTCATCTACTTCGTGGACTGCCCGTCGCTCTACGACCGCGACGGGATGTTCGGATTCGGAGACGACGACGCGCGCTCCGTCTTCTTCTCCAGGGCGCTGCTGGAGATGCTGCCCGCGCTCGACTTCCTGCCCGACGTCATCCACGTGCACGATTGGTATGCGGCGCTCGTCCCCAACCTGCTCGACCGCGTTTATACGAGCGAGCGCTATGCCCAGATAGCGACCACGCTGACCATCCACAACCTCGCGGCGCAAGGCGTCTTCGGGTTTGGGGCGCTGGTCCTTGCGGGGCTCGAGGAGTGGGGCCTGATCAAGCTCGGCAGCCCCGGCCTGGACAACGTGGTCAACGTGCTGGGACGGGGCATCCACTTCGCCGACGTGGTCAACACGGTCAGCGAGCGTTACGCGAAGGAGATCCAGACGCCGGAATTCGGGGAGGGCCTCGACGAGCTGCTCCGGCAGAACGGTTTCAAGCTGTACGGCGTCGTCAACGGGATCGACTACGAGATCTTCGATCCCGAGCGGGACCCTAACATCCCGCATCACTATTCGGCCGCAACGCCCGGCGCGAAGGCACTGTGCCGCACTGAGCTGCGAGCTGAGCTGGGCCTCGACAACATCGACAAGCCGCTGTGCGCGATCGTCTCGCGCTTCTACGACGTCAAAGGCCTCGACCTGATCGAGCAGACGATGCCCCAGCTCCTGCAGCTCGGGCTCCAGGTCGTAGTCATCGGGACCGGCGACCGCCGGTACGAGGACATGTTCCGCCGCTGGGCGGCCGAGGCGCCTCACCAGGTGTCGGTCTCGATCGGGTTCGACGCTTCACTCGCGCAGCGGATCTACGCCGGGGCGGACATGCTCTGGATGCCGTCGCGATTCGAACCCTGCGGCCTCGGCCAGCTGATCGCGCTCCGCTACGGCACCATCCCCGTGGTGCGCGCGACCGGAGGTCTGGCCGACACGATCAAGGACTACGACCCGGCTCACGAACGCGGCAACGGCTTCCGGTTCGGGCCATATGACCCGTGGCAGTTCTTCGCTGCCGTCGTGCGTGCGGCGGAAACGTTCCGTCACGCTGACCTGTGGGCCTGGCTCGTCAACCGCGCGATGGCGGCCGATGTGTCGTGGTCGCGCTCGGCGGAACGTTACGCGCAGCTTTACCTGTCAGCGATTGCAGCGCGGCGCGAGCGCCTCGGCCTCACCGCAGCCGAAGGATCCGGCGCAGCCGTCTCCAGGGTCCCGTAAGCCCTTTCTAGCCGCCCCAGTCCGGCAGCAGCCGCAGCTGCTCGACCCGTCGGGCGCCCGGCGCGTAGGCGATGTTGAAGTAGTCCGTCACCATGCGCCGCGCCGAGAAATCGGTCGCCGTGTGGAGGATGGAGGCTCGCATCATCTCGACCCAGCGGTGCGGGATGCCGGCGCTGTCGCGCTGGAAGTACGCCGGGACGACCTCGCGCTCCAACAGCCGCAGGAGGCCTTCGGCCTCGGCCTGGTCGTCGATGTTCGGGCGGTCGAGCGTCGCCCCGGAGGGGATGGCCCAACCGAGCTCGGGACGGTAGGCCTCGTCCCACCAGCCGTCTAGGATGCTCACGTTGAGGCCGCCGTTGGCACCCGCCTTCATGCCGCTGGTGCCGCTGGCCTCGATGAAGCGCCGGGGGTTGTTCAGCCAGACGTCCGCTCCCTGCACCAGGCTGAGAGCGAGCGCGATGTCATAGTCCTCGAGGAACACGACCCGCGGCTCGTCGCGCGCAAGGTTGGCCACACTCGCCAAGATGTCCTTGCCGGCCAGGTCCGCGGGGTGCGCCTTGCCCGCGAACAGCAGCTGCACGGGGCGCTTCGACTTGTGCAGAAGGTTGGTCAGGCGCGGACGGTCGCGCAGGAGCAGGTCCGCGCGCTTGTAGGGGGTGAACCGGCGCGCGAACCCGATGGTCAGTGCGTTCAGATCAAGGTCGAGCGCCTGGTTGGCACGAGACCTTACGACCTCGAGCAGCCGCTGCTTGAGGACTTGATGGATCGCCCACAGCTCCGGCGGAGGGATCTCGAGCACCGCCTGCCAGCGCCCGTCGGTGCCGTCGAGGTCCCACCAATCCGGGCCGACGAAGCGGCCCAGGAGGTCCGCGATCTCAGGGGCGACCCAGGTCGGCATGTGGACCCCGTTCGTGACGCTGCCGATCGGCACCTGCGCCTCAGGCAGCCCGCGCCAGGCGTCCTTCCAGAGGCGCCGCGACACTGCGCCGTGCAGCCGGCTGACTCCGACCGCCTGGTCGGCGAGGCGAAGCGCCGCGTATGTGGTGCACAGCATCTCGCGTGGGTCACCCGGCCGCTGCCGGCCGAGATCCATGAAACGGTCGAAAGAGATGCCGACCTGGGCGAGATACGGGTTGAGCAGGTCCCAGACGAGCCCTGGTTCGAAGTAGTCGCTGCCGGCCGCGATCGGCGTGTGGGTCGTGAAGACGATGCCCGCGCGGGCCACGAGCCTGGCTTCCTCCAGGGTCATCTGCCGGGAGGTTCGGAGCTCGCGGATGCGCTCGATCGCACACAGGAAGCTGTGGCCTTCGTTGAGGTGGAAGACGTGTGCCTCCATGCCCAGGGCATGCAAGGCGCGCACGCCGCCGATGCCGAGAACGATCTCCTGGCGGAGGCGCCGGTCGGGCTCCGGTACGTACAGGCGGTCGGTGATCGCGCGAAGGTCGGGAGGGTTCGCCTCCAGGTCGGTGTCGAGGAGGAACAGCGGCACGCGGCCGACCTGGACGCGCCAGATCGCGATGCGCACGTTGCGGTCGCCGATGGGCGCCTCCACCTCGACGCCTTCGACCTTGCGCACCGGCAGCTCTGAGCCGCGGCTCTCCGAGTACACCTCCACCTGGCGACCGGAAGGATCGATCTGCTGGCGGCCGAACCCCTGCCTGTACAGAAGCCCGACCGCGACGAGCGGCAATCCGAGGTCGCTCGTTGCCTTGAGGTGGTCGCCCGCGAGTACGCCGAGGCCACCGGAGTAGATGGGCAGGCATTCGGACAGGCCGAACTCGAGCGAGAAGTAGGCGACGAACAGCGGCGCTTTCGCGTCCATGAAGCGTGGATGCCGGTTGTAGTACTCGCGATAAGCGGCGCGGGCGCCCTCGAGCGCCTGCCTGACCTCTTCGCGTTCCAGCGCTCGTCGCACCCCGTCGTCGCCCAGCTCGCTGAGCAGCAGCACGGGGTTCTGCCTGGTCGACCTCCACAGGTCAGGGTCGAGGGTGCGAAAAAGCGATTCGATGCCAGGCTGCCAGGTCCAGAGCAGGTCGCGAGCGAGTTGGTTCAGCTCCTCAAGCACGAACTAGGATGGTATTGGGTTGGGGAAATGAAGGCGGTTGTGATGGCCGGCGGCGAGGGATCGCGCCTTCGCCCGCTGACGAGCCGTCAGCCCAAGCCGCTGGTGCCCGTGGGAGGCCGGCCGATCATGGAGCACATCCTGCTGCACCTGCGCCGCCACCAGATGCGCGACGTGGTGGCCACGGTGCAGTACCTGGGTGCCTCGATCCGCAACTATTTCGGCGATGGCTCGGACCAGGGCGTTTCGCTGACCTACTCAGTCGAAGACTCGCCGCTGGGCACGGCCGGCTCGGTCATGCTGGCGCGCCAGCTCCTCAACGAGCCCTTCGTCGTCATCTCAGGCGACTCGCTGACCGACATCGACCTGGCCGCGGCCGCTCGCTTTCACCGCGAGCGCAAGGCGATCGCGACCATCGTGCTCAAACCCGTGCCGAATCCGCTCGAGTACGGCGTGGTCGTCGTCGACGAGGGCGGGGCGGTGCAGCGGTTCATCGAGAAGCCGAGCTGGGGCGAGGTCATCTCCGACCTGGCCAACACGGGCATCTACATCCTCGACCCCGCCGTCTTCGACTTCTACCGGGCGGGCGAGGTGACCGACTGGTCGGGCGACGTATTCCCCAAGCTGCTCAAGGAGGGCGAGAGGGTTTTCGGCTGGGTCGCGGACGGCTACTGGGAGGACGTCGGCAGCCACAGCGCCTATATCAAGGCGAACTTCGACTGCCTCGAGGGCCGGGTCCGTGTGCAGCTTCCGGCGAGCCGGACCAGCGAGACGATCTGGATCCACGAAGATGCCGAAGTGTCGCCCGAATCCCGCATCGATGGACCGGCCCTGATCTGCGCGGGCGCCAAGGTGCGGGCCGGGGCGTGGGTGAATGGACCGTGCGTGATCGGACCCTACACGACGATCGATTCAGGGGTGAAGATCTCCAACTCGATCGCGTGGGACCACTCGTACATCGGTCTCAATTCACGACTGCGCGGCGCCGTCGTCTGTCGCTCGGTCACGATCAAGAACGGCTGCCTGCTCGAAGAGGGCACCGTGATCGGCAGCGACGTCGTGATCGGCGCGGGCTCGACGGTCAACCCCAACGTCCGCATCTGGCCCAACAAGGAGGTCGAGCCCGGCGCCGTCGTCCACGAATCGATCATCTGGGCGGGCTCATGGAAGCGCGGCCTGTTCAGCTCGTACGGCCTGAACGGCCTCATCAACGTCGAGTTCACGCCGGAGTTCGCCTCCCGCCTCGGCGCCGCCATCGGCGCCCTCACGCCGAAGGGGACCGAGATCGGCTTCTCCCGCGACTACACCAGGTCCGCGCGCATGATCGGGCGTGCGCTCATGTCGGGGATGATCTCGTCCGGCACGAACGTCATCGACCTCTCCGTGCTGCCGCTGCCGGTCGGACGCTACTGGGCGCGGCACAACCATTTTTCCGCGGTTCACGTGCAGACTTCGCCGGTCGACCCGCGCTCGGCCGACATCCGGATCTTTGACGACCTCGGCCTCGAGATCGACAAGCGCAGCGAGCGGCGGCTGGAGGGACTGTTCTTTCGCGAGGACATCCGCCGCGTGTCGCATTACGAGATGGGACGCATCACGCGCCGGGACGGGCAGACCGACCGCTACGTAGAGGACATGCTGTCGAAGCTGGACCTCGAGGCGCTGCGCGGCGCGGCGTTCAAGGTCCTGATCGACTACAACAACGGCGCGGCGGCGATGGTTCTGCCTCGCATCCTGCAAGAGATGAACTGCACGGTCATCCCACTCAACGCGTCACCGGCCGAGATCATCGTCGAGCAGGATGAGCTCACCTTTCGCGGCCACCTCAACGAGATGGGCGTGATCGTCGCGGCAGTCAAAGCCAAGCTCGGCGTTTTCATCGACACCCCCGGAGAGCGCTGCTTCCTGGTCGACGAGATGGGGAACGTGCTCGACCACAACGCCGCGTTCGCGGTCCTGGCCCAGCTCGCGCTGGCGAGCCGGCCTGGGATGGTGCTTGGACCTGCCTCGGCGTCCCTTGGGTTTTCGATGATCGCCGACAACCACCACAGCCGGTTCGTGCCGACCAAGATCACGCCGGGCGCCGTGCTGCGCGCGGCTCAGCATGCGGAGACGGTCGTCGCCTCGGATGGCGCGGGCGGCTACTGCTGGCCGGATTTCGCGGTCTCGTTCGACGCGATCTTTACGACGGTACGCGCGCTCGAGCTCCTGGCCAAGTCGAGTGGCTCGCTCAGTGGATTGCGCGAGCGCATCCCCCCGGTGGCCCATCGCAGCGCCGTGGAGTTCTGTCCCTGGGAGGTCAAGGGCAGGGTCATGCGGACGATGATGGAAAGGCACCTCAAGGACCGCGTCGACCTCACGGACGGGGTCAAGGTGTTCGTGGACGGGGGGTGGGTTCTGGTTGTGCCCGACGCCGACCGGCCCGAGTACCACATCATCGCCTCGACTCTCGACCCCGTCCGGTCGAACCAGCTGGTCGAGGAATACTCGCTCCTCGTGCGTTCGGTGGTCGCCGAGGCGGCGCCGCAGGCTGAGGCGGTCGTCGAAACCTAAGCCCGCCGTCCCGGCCCTAGAATCGTTATTCGGTCGAGCGGGAGTAGCTCATCTGGCAGAGCGCGACCTTCCCAAGGTTGAGGTAGCGG
>JBOHUP010000379.1:0-3624 GCA_050734615.1 Candidatus Dormibacteraceae bacterium
GCTCGTGGTGGCGCCCCGCTGGATGGTGCGCGGTCCCTTCGTGGTCGAAGGCGCGATCACCGGCGCGCTGGCGGGCACCGCGGCGGGCCTGGTCACCTTCGCGCTCGTCCTGGCCGGGATCAGGGCAGGAGCGGCGTCCTTCGCGCAGTTCGCGCCGGGTGTGACGATCACAGTCGCCGCCGTCGGAGCAGCCCTGGTGTTCGCGGTCGGCCTCGGGCTTGGGTCAGGGTCCTCGCTGCTCAGCTTGCGCAGGCACATGGAATCGTGAGGCGCCTGGTTCTCGCGGTCAGTCTGGCGATGCTGGCGATGCTGGCGTTCGCCGGCGCCCAGTCCGGTGTCGCCGCCGACACGAACCCGACCGACCCGCTCCTGCAGCAGCAGGCCGTGATCGATCAGGTCCGCACGCAGCTCAGCAGCAACCTGGCCGATGCGCTTGCGGCCCAGGAGCAGCTGAAGCAGTCGTTGCTTGACAACGCCACCCAGCAGCAGGCGGTGCAGGCGCAGATCGCCGATGTCCAGGCGAAGATCGCCGTGCTGGACGCGGAGATCACCGCCGCCCAGCAACGCGAAGCCTTTCTCGCGCGGCGCATCGACGTGGAGAGGGCGCAGCTCCAGCAGCTGGCGCGAGCCATGTACGTCGCGCCAACGTCGGTGCTCGTGGTGCTTGGCGAAGCCAGCAGCTTGAGCGACCTGCTCACGCGGGTCGCCGATCTCAACGCGGCAGGATCGCGCGCATCCGACATCAAGAGATCACTGATCAGCGATCTCGCCGAGCAGCATGCGGAGCGGATCGTGGAGCAGAACGCCCGCGCGGAACAGGTGATCCAGCAGCAAAAGCTCGATTCACAGCTGGCGCAGCTGAAAGTGCTGGAGGCACAGCAGGAGCAGTCGATGTCCGACCTCGACACGAAGATCGCGCAGACGCGCTACGAGCTGTGGGCGCTCAACAGCCAGTCCGCCCAGCTCGCCCAGGAGGTCACCGACCTGCTGACCCAGCAGGAGGATGCCCTCATCGCGGCGGCCATGCAGGCGGTGTGGACGCAGGTGCAGCTGTGGAGCCAGTCGAACAACGTCGGGGCGATTCCCACCAGCGCCGGCCACTCGACCCAGTACCGCTTCATCTGGCCCGAGCCGCAGGCGCAGATCTCGCAGCCGTTCGGCCCGAGCCAGCTCGTGCTCGAGCCCCCGTTCGGCGGGTATCCCCATTTCCACACTGGAATCGACCTGGTGGAGGCGTTTGGCTCGCCCGTCTACGCGGCCGACGACGGTCTGGTGGCGCTGGTCGGAAGCTCGAGCACCGGCTACGGAAACTATGTTGTCATCGCCCACTCGGGCGGGCTGGACACTCTCTACGGCCATCTCTCGACGGCGCTGGTCAAGGTCGGGCAGCAGGTCACTCAGGGCCAGCCCGTCGGGCTCGAGGGGTCGACCGGTAACTCGACCGGACCTCACCTGCATTTCGAGCTGCGGATCAACCAGAGGCCAGTCGACCCCACGCTCTACCTCCCGCCTGGGCCGCCGTCCCCCTATAACAACTAGCGCGGCGCTCGGCTCAAGCGCGAGCTGCGTGTGGCATTGTTGGCGGCGTGAGGCCGCCAGCTGGCGCCTTTACCGCATCGGGCTCAGCCTGAGATGAGCGCTCCGGCCGGCGCGCTGGCGCTCCTCAGCAGGACCGCGCTGTTCGCCGGCCTTACCCCGGCCGAGCTGGAGCCCCTTCTGCCCGCCTTTCGATCCCGGCGTTTTGCCACGGGCGCATACGTCTTCCGCGAAGGCGACCCAGGGGACCGCCTGCACCTCATCGTGAGCGGGGAGGTGAAGATCTCACGCACGACCGAGGCGGGCGGCGAGGTCGTCTTCGCCGTGCTGGGCGCCGGCGAGGTGTTCGGTGAGCTCGCCGTACTGCAGGAAAACGCCATGCGAAGCGCTGACGCCCAGGCGCTCGCCGAGACCGAATGCTTCGTCCTGGACAAGCCGGCGCTCGTCTCTTTTCTGAGGACGCGGCCCGCGCTGATGTGGCGCGTCATCACTTTGCTCAGCGACTACATCCGGCGCAAAGACGAGGCTTTCTCCGACCTGGCGTTCAACGACATTCCCGGCCGCGTCGCACGCAAGCTCCTGGAGCTGGCCGCGGCGCGCTCGGAGCCGGTGGACACGGGCAGGGAGATCACGGTGCCGCTGTCGCAGCGGACGCTTGCCGGCCTGGTCGGGGCCAGTCGAGAAAACGTCAACCGCGCGCTCAGCCGCTTTGCCTCGCTTGGTGTGATCAGGCTCGAGCGTGGTCGCATCACGATCCTTCGCGCGGAGGAGCTCCGCCGCCGCGTCCTCTGAATCGGGTGTGCTGAACAGCACATCCGAAGTGTGCCGGCCGGCATAGGCGTCGCTTTCGACTGTACCTACGCTCGCTTCAACCCGGCCAAATACTTGAAAGCGAGGATGTGAAATGGAAGCCAGAGGAACCTACGGTGCCGGAGCAAGGAGCTCCAAGCAGATCTGGATCGCGGTTGCGGCATTGGTGGCGGTCATCGCGTTGGGCGTGGCGGGGGCATTTCTCGCCAGGGGCCTGGGCACCGCTGGCGCACCGAACAGCGTGAAGACCGTCACGACCAGCGTGATGGCCCCCGACGCCGCGGAGCGCAACGCCCAGCTCCAGGCGATGCACGCAGGGCCCGTGCTGCTCGACCGGAACGCGCAGCCGATTGCCGCACGGAACGCAAAGTTCCAGCAGCTCCACGCCGAGCCGGAGCTGATCGACCCGAGCACGCCGGCGATCGCCGCGCCGTCGACCCGCGAGACGGTCGTCGGCCGGTCCGGACCGCAGGGCGGCTGATCCGTCTACTCCCCCAACGTGACGAGAGGGACCCCCCCAGGGCCCTCTCGTTTTCTCATGTCCTAGGGCCGCAGCGACGCCTCGATGATCTCGGCCGCACGGACGTCGCCGCCCTGCGCGCGTTCGCGCAGCCGCTCAGCCACCTTCTGCTTGGTCTGCCTCGTGCCGGCCGGGCCGGTCTTGAACTTGATGTGGCTGCGGACCACGCGCAAGCGGATGGTCGCAAGACGCCGCAGGCGAGCCCCGTAGAACTCGCCCATCTTGATTGGCTCGTAAGAGGCCTTCGGCTCATAAGCGGCCAGCAAGCGGCTGAGGGCGCCGGCCACGTCATCGGGATCAGTCGACACTTTTTCGACCTCGCATTCGAACGCGACAGCCCGGAAATGAAGCGTGGCGCGACCGGCGTCTTGCTCGTCGACCCAGTTGTGAGGCGACCAGGCCAGGAAGTCCGACACGAAAAAGGTCGCATGCGGGCTGGCCCGCACCGCATCGAAAGTCGGGTCGGCCTGGACGCAGTGGAGCTCGATGACATCGTCCGTCTTGACGAAGGGCAGGATGCTGACCTGCGGGTAGCCATCGGCGGCGCAGGCGATCAGCGTCCCATGTCGCATCTCGGCGATGAAGCGGTCGGCGGCGGCCTTGTCGGGCGGATAGTTGGAGCTCGCAAACACGACTATCAGTTTCGCATCACGCGGCTGCCGATCGCGCTCGACGCATTCGTCATGCCAACCGGCGCCACCACCACAACGACCACAGCGCGGGGCTAAGGCAAGCCGGCCCATCCCCAAGAGGTTCGG
>JBOHUP010000380.1:0-3214 GCA_050734615.1 Candidatus Dormibacteraceae bacterium
CGACCTCCCGCGAGCTCCTGATCTCGTCGAGGATCTTCTTGAGCCGCTCCTCGAACTCGCCGCGGTACTTGGTGCCGGCGACCAGCGCGCCCATGTCCAGCGTCAGCACGCGCTTGTGCTGCAAGGATTCGGGAACGTTGCCGAGGTTGATCTGCTGCGCCAGGCCTTCGGCTATGGCGGTCTTGCCAACGCCAGGCTCCCCGATGAGGGCCGGGTTGTTTTTGGTCCGGCGGCTGAGGATCTGGATGACACGCTCGATCTCGGTCTCTCGACCGATCACAGGATCGAGCTGGTTGCGCCGGGCTAGCTCCGTCAGGTCGCGGCCGAATTGGTCGAGCAGAGGCGTCTTGGACGGCTTCTTGGGCGCCGGCTCCGCCTCGGTCTCCGCGCTGGAGTAGTGCAGCAGGCGCTCGATCTCCGAGCGCACCTTCTCGAGGGACGCGCCCAGGTCTTCGAGGACGTGGGCGGCGATGCCTTCGCCCTCGATGAGCAGGCCGAGGAGGAGGTGCTCGGTGCCGACGTAGTTGTGACCCATGCGCCGCGCTTCCTCAAAGGAGATCTCGATGACCTTCTTGACCCGCGACGTCGGGATGATCTGCTGGATGATGATCCGCTCGTTTCGCCCGAGCACGGACTCAATCGTCTGGCGGACCTTCCCGATTTCCACGCCAAGATTGTTCAGGACCTTGGCGGCCAGGCCCTCACCCTCACGGAGGAGACCCAGGAGCAGGTGCTCTGTTCCGATATAGCTGTGGTGTGATCGTTCTGCTTCTTCTTGAGCTAGGGTCAGAACTTTCTTGGCCCGCTCAGTAAATCGTTCAAACGGATACAAAATCCTGTTCCTCCTGGATTACTAACTAGGTGGGGCCAGCACCTCCTCAAATAATGCTCTCGTACCTGACAGTACCTCCGCACCTAATATAACGCCCAACTCAGCAGGCAGATTTCAAATAGGCGGAGGCTGATGAGGCCCCATCTCGAGCGCCTCGGTGCCTTCCTTCCTGCGGCGGTGGCCTTGGCCCTGCCAACGCTCTATATACCCATCGCCGTCGATTCATTCATCCTGCCCCGAGCGGCGATCGTCGTCGCGGCCGCGTGCATTGGCGCCGGCGTGGCCCTTTTGACCCCCGGCGGACCCCGACTCGGAGCGCTGCGATGGCCTCTCGTAGCGGCCGCGGCCGCTGCGATCGTCGCCACCCTGTTCTCGATTTCACCCGCGCTGAGCGTCGCCGGCTCATATACACGCTACGAGTCGCTGCCGGTCCGGCTTGCCTACCTCGGCCTGCTCGCCTTCCCTGTGTGGCTGATCCGCGGCGAGACAGCCAGGCGGTTCGTGGCGCCTGCCTTCGTGTTCGGCACGTCGGTGGCCTGCCTGGAGGCACTGGGTCAATGGGCGGGGCACGTGCCCTTCCGGCCGGACGGCAACCTCGGCAACGCCAATCTGCTCGCGGCCTTGGTCGCGATGGCCTTTCCGGTGGCGGTGGCACGCGGGCTCCGCGGAGGAAACCTGGTGGTCGCCTGGTGGCTGGCGATTGCCGTGATGATCGCGACCCTGGTCGTGGTGACTTCCAGGAGCGGAGCGCTGGGAGCCTTGGTCGGCACCCTGGCGCTGGCTGTTTGCGCGGCCCGTGGAAGGTGGCGGCGGGCCACGCTGGGCGGGTCGGCGGCGGTCCTGGCCTTCGCTGGATTGGTCGTCCTGCGATCGCCGCTGAGCACTTTGAACGACGACCCGCTCAGCTTGCGCCTGCACCTCTGGCAGGACGGCTTGCGCATGATCATCGCCCGGCCGATCACCGGTTGGGGTCTCGATACGACCGGGCTCGCGTTCGGCCGGTTCCTCAGCAGCGACTACGCCTCACTCGTGACCTTCGACCGGATCCACTCAGGTCCGCTGGACATCGCCGCGACCCAGGGCGTGCTCGGCCTCGCGGCGCTGGGCTGGGTAGTTTGCCTGACCTTGAGGGGCGGGTGGCGCAACCGGTTCAAAGGCGATGCCGCCGCTTTGACAGCGGCACTGGTCGGCTACTCCGTTTGGGTCCTTGCCAACTTCGACTGGGCGCCGGCGACCGGAGC
Source organism: Candidatus Dormibacteraceae bacterium (assembly GCA_050734615.1). Taxonomy (GTDB): domain Bacteria; phylum Chloroflexota; class Dormibacteria; order Dormibacterales; family Dormibacteraceae; genus DASXBJ01. The sequence goes on from JBOHUP010000380.1 coordinate 2,074, forward strand.
GTTCTGGCTCCTATGCGGTACCGCATGGTCGGCGGTCAGGGCGGCTGAGACAGGCTCGGCCGGCCAGACCGACGTGCTGGCTGCGGCCGCCGGTTCGACGTGGTGGCGCTCAGGGCTCGCGGTCGGGCTGGGCCTGGCGGCACTTCCCCTGGGGGCGCTGCCCATGCTGGCCGATATTTGGTACTCCCAGAACCGCGCCGATCTGGCCGTGCGGGTCGACCCGCTGCAGGCCCGGTACCACTGGTCGCTGGGCGAGGGCCTCGTCGCGCTGGGTGACACGCAGCGCGGGGTCGCAGAGATGCAGCGCGCGGCCGAGCTCGGAGAGACGGAACCAAGCCTGTACGTGGAGCTCGGCGATACGCAGCTGAAGCTGGGCCGCAAGTCGCAGGCGCGCGACGATTACGGGCAGGCCCTGGCGATCGACCCCTTCTACACCCCGGCAAGCCAGCGCCTGGCATCCCTGGGAAGCTGACGTCCCGCCGGGCCTCGGGCGCTCTCCGACGGGCCCTCCCTCTCCCGCGGCTCCCCTCCCCCAAGCCTGCCTCACACCTGCCGGGTTCACAAACGAGAAGAGCTCAAGCGAGCGCTCAGGGGCTCCTTTGGCGCCCACCAGCGATTCCTGCTCAGAAACCAACTGGACAAACCCCTGCTGGAGAGACTTCGACAGATTCCCGGGCCCGGACCTCGCAACTCGGAGGCCATTCTTGCCGAGGTCGGTACCGACATGAGTCGCTTTCCCACCGATGCCCACTTCGCCTCCTGGGCCAAGCTCTGTCTCGGTAACAGTGCTGCCGACCAAGCGGCTTCGACCATCGTGCGCCATGTTCCTGGCCTTGCCAGGAACACCACCGCCGGATGAAGGCGCCGCCGCCATCGAGAAGAGTGAGAGGCTAGGCCTCGTCCTCCACGTCGCCGTACTCGTCAGCCCGGGGCTCAGTCCGGCCGGCGGGCAAGTTCGCGGGTGGCGCGGAGAGCTGCTTCAGGCTGAGCGAGATCCGCCGCCGTGCGGTGTCGATCCCGATCACCTTGACCTGCAGGTCCTCACCGACCTTGAGCACGTCCTCGGTCCGCTCGACGTGGTCCCATGAAAGCTCCGAGATGTGGAGCAGGCCTTCGATCCCGGGCATGATCTGCAGGAAGG
>JBOHUP010000381.1:0-3161 GCA_050734615.1 Candidatus Dormibacteraceae bacterium
CTCTCGACGCAGGGCATGGTAGAGCACGACCGGTACCGCGGACAGCAGTTGACCAGAGAGGGACGCAAGGTCGCGCTGGAGCTCGTCCGCCACCACCGCCTGCTCGAGATGTTTCTGGTCCAGGTCCTCGGCTACAGCTGGGACGAGGTCCACGAGGAGGCGGAGCGCCTCGAGCACGTCATCTCCGAACGCATGGAGCAGCGCATCTTCGAGCTGCTCGGGCGCCCGGAGCTCGACCCGCACGGCCACGCGATCCCGACCCTCGCCGGCAAGGTGCGGACAGTCAGCAACCGCCCATTGAGCGAATGTCGCGCCGGCGAGAAGGTGGTCGTCCAGGGCGTATCCGACGACGACGCCGCCAAGCTGCGCGAGCTCGACCGCCGCGGCCTGATGCCGGGGGTGGCGATGGAGGTCCTCGCGGCGAGCGAGTTCGAAGGTCCGATCCAGGTTCGCCTCAAGGGCCGCGAGCTGGCCGTCCCGCTGGGCCTGGCCAGGGCGGTGTTCGTCGAAGGCAGGCGTGACAGTGGCCGTTAGGGCCGATCGCGAGGAGCTGCCCCAGATGGCCGCCGTGCCCAGGATCGAGCCCGAGCCAGAGCCAGACCTGCTCACGCCGGAGGACCTACGGCGCTCAGACGACCGCCAACGCGTGGTCGAGGCGCGCCGAAGGCGCCGTCGATTCAGCCTCCTGGCGATGCTGCTCGGTCCCGGAATCCTGGTCATGCTCGGCGAGAACGACGGCCCGAGCATGCTGTCGTACGCCGCCAGCGGCGCCACCTACGGGATCGGCTTTTTCGTACCGTTCATCTTCGCCACGTTCCTCGCCGCCATAGTCGTCCAGGAGATGGCGGTCCGGGTGGGCGCGGTCACGCACCGCGGTTACGGCCAGCTCGTGTTCGAACGGTTTGGCCGGTTCTGGGGCTGGCTGTCCGCCGGAGACCTGGTCGTCACCAACCTGGTGACGCTGATCTGCGAGCTGATCGCGATCAGGGTCGGCATGGCCTTCTTCGGCATACCTCCGCAGGTTGCCGTCGCCTTCGGCGTGCTGCTCGTCGCGATCAGCGTGGCGGGAGGGCGCTACCGCAGATGGGAGCGCGTCGCGCTGGGGCTTGCCGCTTTCAACATGCTGTTCGCGGTGGCGGCGATCATGAGCCACCCCGATCCGGCCTCGATCGGGAAGGCGTTCTTGACCTGGTCGCCGTTGCCGAGCGGCTCGTTGCAACTGTTCCTGCTGCTTCTCGCCTCGAACATCGGTGCCACCGTGACGCCGTGGATGCTTTTTTTCCAGCAAAGCGCGGTGGCGGACAAGGGGGTCACGCCGCGTGACCTCGGACACAGCCGGCTCGACACGGTCTTCGGGGCGATGCTGGCGGCGGTGGCGGGAATCGGAGCGCTGCTGGTGGCGTCGGTCCTTTTCTATCACCACGTCGAGCCGGGCAAGCTTCAGGGCGGCGCGGGCTTCGCCGAGGCACTGCGGCCGATCCTCGGCTACCCGGTGGCAGGCGTTTTCTCGCTGGGCCTGATCGAGTCCGGCGCGCTGGCGATGATGACCATCTCGGCGAGCACCGCGTATGCGGTCGGCGAAGCTCTGGGTGGACCGCACAGCTTCAATCGCAAGATCGCCGAGGCACCGGGCTTCTATGCGTTCAACGTGGGCATCAGCGTGGTCGCCGCGATCATCGTCCTCATCCCGGGCGCGCCACTTCTTTCCATCGCGCTGAACGCGAACCTCCTGTCCGTCGTGCTGATGCCCGCCGCGCTGGTGTTCCTGATCATGCTGGCGAACGACCGCAAGCTGATGGGCCCGCAGACCAACCCGCGCTGGCTCAACGTGGTCGGGGGTTTCGTCGCGTTCACGGTCGGGCTCGCGGGGACGGCGTATGCGTTCGTCGCTGCTTTCAACGCTTTGACCGGGCACTCGGGAGGCTGACGGTGCAGGAACAGGAGAAGCACGTCTACCTGGGTGAACCCGATGAGGACCTGATCAGGGCGCTGGAGCCCGACCAGCTCGTCGCGGCGGTGCATCAACCCGTGCCGCGCCTCCAACTCTCGAGACGAGTCGAATTGGCGTTGTGGGCGCTCCGAATTTTCCTCTTCGTGACGAGCGCGGCGGTCGTCTACGCGTTCGTGATGGGAGTGGTCCGAGGGTCCGGCTAGCGAGGCCGTACACTCGATCGCGTTCGATGGGGGGTCTCCACACATGAAGCTCGGCGTCTCGGTCGGCTACTGGGGTTTCGGCCTTACCGCGGCGGATCAGCTTGAAATCGCCCAGACCGCCGAGCGTCTCGGCTACGACTCGGTGTGGGCGGCGGAGGCTTACGGCTCCGACGCTGCGAGCGTGCTGGCGTGGCTCGCCGCCGGGACGTCGAAGATCAACCTCGGGTCCGGCATCTTTCAGATCCCGGCCCGCAGTGCAGCGATGACGGCGATGACCGCGGCCACGATCGACAATCTTTCGGGCGGCCGGATGCTGCTTGGCCTGGGCACGTCCGGCCCTCAGGTCTCGGAAGGCTGGCACGGCGTGCGGTTTGCCAAGCAGCTGCAGCGGACACGCGAATACGTCGCCGTGGTGCGGATGGCCCTTGCCCACCAGAAGGTCGAGTTTCACGGCGAGACGATGGAGCTGCCGCTTCCACAGGGTCCGGGCAAGGTGCTGAAGCTCACGGTGCTGCCGGTGCAGGACCGCATCCCGATCTATCTCGCCGTGCTGGGGCCCAAGAACGTGGCGCTGGCGGGGGAGATTGCGGACGGGTGGCTGCCCGTTTTCTTCTCGCCCGAGCACACGGCCGCCCTTGGCGCCCCACTCGAAGAAGGCGCCGCGCGCGCCGGCCGCACGCTGAAAGATTTCCGGATCTGTCCCAGTGTCAACGTGATGATCGGGGAGGACGAGGATGTTGCCCGCAACGCGATGCGTCCGGTCCTCGCTCTGTACGTTGGCGGGATGGGCTCGCGCGAGCAGAACTTCTACAACCGGCTGGTGTCTTCGTACGGGTTCGAGCGGGAGGCGCAGCAGGTGCAGGAGCTGTACCTCGCGGGGCGGAAGAGCGAGGCCATGCTTGCGCTGCCGGATGATTTGATCGACGCGGTGAGCATCGCCGGCAAACCGGAACGCGCCCTCAGGAAGCTGCGAGCATTTCGCGAGGCCGGTGTCGACACCCTGATCG
>JBOHUP010000382.1:0-10007 GCA_050734615.1 Candidatus Dormibacteraceae bacterium
GATCAGGGAGGGGCCGGGGCCCCTCCCTTTTTTCTTTGCGCAAGATTGAGATTTGTGAACAATTAGCCGGATGGCCGCGATCGTGCAGCGCCTCCGGGGTTCGGTTCTCGCGTCGCCAGGCAACTCCACGCTGAACATCATCGGCCTCGCTGTGATTGCCGTCGCCATCGTGGCCTCGATACAGCGCATCTACCAGGCCGGGCCGACCTATTTCTTCCAGACCCTGGGTTTCGGCCTCGCCCAGGGGGCGATCTTCGCCCTCGTCGCCCTCGGCTACACCATGGTTTACGGGATCATCGAGCTCATCAACTTCGCCCATGGCGACGTCTTCACGCTCGGAGCTTTTTTCTCCCTGTCGATGATGCCCGTGTTCGGGTTGGTCGAAGGCAAGATCTCCGGCGCGGCGGTGATCCTGCCACTCATCGGCCTTTTCGTCGTGACGATGCTGTTCTGCGCAGTGATCAACATCATCATCGAGCGGGTCGCCTACCGACCGCTGCGGCACGCGCCGCGTCTTGCGCCACTCATCACGGCGATTGGGATGTCGGCCTTTCTCGAGGGCATCATGTTCATCTGGCGCGGACCCTTCAACCTTCACTATCCCGACTTCTTGCCCGAATACCAGATCCCTCTCGGTGGAGACGTGACCATCTCGGCCAAGGCGGTGTTCGTGATCGTGATCGCCGTCGTTCTTATGGTGGCCCTCACTTTGTTCGTGGGCCGCTCCAAGATGGGCCGGGCGATGCGCGCGACCGCCCAGGACCGTGATGCCGCGCAGCTCATGGGCATCGACATCAACCGAACCATCTCAGCCACGTTCTTCATCGGCGCAGCCCTGGCCGGCGCAGGCGGCATCATCTACGGGCTTTACTACAACTCCGTCTTCGCTTTCGACGGGTTCCAGTACGGACTGATCGCGTTCACGGCAGCGGTCTTCGGGGGAATCGGCAACATCCCAGGCGCCGCCCTGGGCGGGTTCATGATCGGTGTGATCGCAGCCCTTTCGGACGGTTACTTCACGGTTGCCTGGACCCGCCCGCTGATCTTCGGAATCCTGATCTTCGTGCTCGTGTTCCGACCAACCGGCCTGCTGGGCATGCGAGTTCCCGAGAAATGAGCCGCGCGAGGGCGTTCCTCAGATCCAATGCAAGGAACCCAAATGCGATCGCCTACACGATCATGCTGCTCGCGGCGCTCCTTTATCCCGCCTTCGTCCAGTTCTTGACCGCTGGGAACGGCGACTACCTGGTCGGCCTCGCCGCGGACGGCGGCGTTTACATGCTGATGGCGATCGGCCTCAACGTGGTGGTCGGATTCGCCGGATTGCTCGACCTCGGATATGCCGCCTTTTTCGCCATCGGCTCATATACGTATGCCATCGTGGCTTCCAACCACATGGGCATCACGCCCCTGGGTCATTCGCTGCACGTTCCGTTCTGGATCGCCTTATTCATCGGCATGTTCGTGGCCGCCATCGCCGGAGCGCTCCTCGGCGCGCCTACCCTCCGACTTCGGGGTGACTACCTGGCGATCGTCACCCTGGGTTTCGGGGAGATCGTACCGATCGTGATCCGAAACGGCGGGGTCTGGACCGGCGGCGTGCCTGGTGTCAGCGCCCTCGACGTTCCGTCCCTGCCGGGATGGTTCCAGGGACCGTGGATTGGCCAGGACTTCGCCTGGGTGCCGGAATTCAGGTTCACTTCGGCCAACCTCACCGCCTACTACGTGCTGATGATGGGCCTGATCGCCGGCACCGTGCTGATCGTGCACAACCTCTACAACTCGAGGCTCGGCCGAGCCTGGATGGCCGTCCGCGAGGATGAGACCGCGGCCGCGGCAAGCGGCGTCAACACAGTCAGCATCAAGCTCCTGGCCTTCTCGATCGGCGCCGCGACCAGCGGATTCGCCGGAGCGTTTTATGGCGCCAAGCTCTCCTACGTCAGCTCCGAGAACTTCGGGTTCGACGTGTCGGTCACCGTGCTGGCGATGGTCGTGCTTGGCGGCATGGGCAACATCCCCGGCGCGATGATCGGCGCGGCGGTCCTGTACTTCGTCCTCTTCTGGCTGCTGCCCAACGCTCCGCAGCAGCTGCCGGGGATGGCGTCATCGATCGGACTCGACTATTTGAACCAGGTGCACGGAGGTTGGGCCGGCCTCGCCGAGGAAGTGTCGAGGTCCAAGTACCTGATCTTCGGGTTGATCCTGGTCAGCATCATGCTGCTGCGCCCTCAGGGCCTGCTGCCGAGCCAGATCCGCAAACAGGAGCTCAAGCACACGGCCGATCTGACACCGGCGGGCAAGTGAGCGAACACATCCTTCGCGTCTCGGGTTTGACGAAGCAGTTCGGCGGCCTGGTGGCGGTCGACAACGTGAGCTTCGAGGTCAATACGGGCGAGGTCTTCGCCCTGATCGGTCCCAACGGCGCCGGCAAGACGACGCTGTTCAACTGCATCACAGGCATGTACAAGCCGACGCTCGGCACGGTCACGTTCCTCGATCGAGACCTGACCGGCTCTCCCCCACACCTGACCGCCAAGGCAGGCATCGCGCGCACGTTCCAGAACATCCGGCTTTTCGAGTACATGTCGGCGCTGGACAACGTCCGGCTGGGCCATCACTGCCGCATGCACGCCAAGCTGTGGGACTCGTTGTTCAAGACCCCGTTGGAGCGCCGGGAGGAGGAATCTGTCATCGAGCACTCCATGGAGCTGCTCGCGCTCGTCGGGCTCGCCCACCATGCGGAGAGCTACGCGCGCAACCTCGCCTACGGCCAGCAGCGCCGCCTGGAGATCGCCCGCGCGCTGGCGACCGACCCCAAGCTGCTGCTGCTCGACGAGCCCGCGGCCGGGTTCACACCGCAGGAGAAGGTCGAGCTGATGGACCTGGTGCGGCAGATCCTCAAGCGCGGGACGACCGTCTTTTTGATCGAGCACGACATGCGGGTGGTCATGCAGGCTTCGCAGCGGATCGTGGTGCTGGACCACGGCGAGAAGATCGCGGAGGGCTCACCCGCCGAGGTCCGCAAGAACCAGCGTGTGATCGAAGCCTACCTCGGCAAGAGCGCCTAGCTCACCATGGCGTTGCTCGAGATCAGCGGGATCGACGTCTTCTACGGCCGCGTGCAGGCTGTGCGGGGCGCCTCGCTCGAGGTCGACCAAGGCGAGATCGTCGCTCTGATCGGATCCAACGGAGCCGGCAAGACGACCACCCTGCGCACGATCTCGGGCCTCCTCCACCCCCTTCGCGGCACCATCAAGTTCAACGGCAAGGACATCACGCACACCGAGCCTCAGAAGATCGTCAACCTGGGGATCTGTCATTCCCCGGAAGGGCGCCGCCTGTTCACCCGGATGACCGTCCTCGACAACCTGAGGATGGGCGCTTACACGCGCCGCAGCCAGTCCGAGATCAAGGGCGACATGGACCGCGTGTTCGAGCTGTTTCCGCGGCTCAAGGAGCGTCTGCACCAGATCACCGGGACCCTGTCAGGCGGTGAGCAGCAGATGTGCGCAATGGGCCGCGCCCTGATGGCCAAGCCGAAGGTCCTGATGCTCGACGAGCCCTCCCTTGGGCTGGCGCCCATCCTCGTCGAGACGATTTTCAACATCGTGCGCGAGATCAACGCCCAGGGCACCCCGGTCCTCCTCGTGGAGCAGAACGCGACCAAGGCGCTGGAGGTGGCGCATCGCGGTTACGTGCTCGAGACCGGGGTCATCGTGCAGACCGGGACCGGTAAGGACCTCCTCGCCTCCGCGGACGTCCAGAAAGCCTACCTCGGGATGTAAAAGAAATGACTAGCGCGCGGGTTGGTAGCTCGACACGAACAAGTACACCAGCACCACCGCGAATGCGCCGTACTCGAGGATGACGTTCCGCGTGAAGCTGTCCTCCACGGTGTGGCGCACGAGCCCGCGATTGATATACCAGGCGAACAGGAGCATCACGGCGAAGGTGCCTTCGTTGACGACGAGATAAAGGGACAGGGCTGTGATCGCCCAGGCGAGGAACGTGACGACCTGTCCGACGAACAAGGCGAAGATGAACGCGCGGCGCGGCGCAACGGCCGTGCCGTTGATGCGGAAGCTCCTGAACGACGCAAGAAAAGTGATCGCGAAGATCCACAGCAATCTCAAGATTGGGTTGAACGGAAGGGTCACCACGACCAGGTACGCCCCCGCGAGCACGAGCACGAGAATGACTTCCTGCAGCACGACGTGGCCACGCTTCTCCGCGTCGCGAAGACGCAGGTAGTCGAGGCGCGCGGCAATCGTGAACCCGACGCCGAAGGCGGCGGCGAGCACCACGTACTTCCAGAGCTCGGGCACCAGGAGCGAGAGTCCGGCCAGCGTCAGCGCACCCAGCGCCACCGGGATGTAGTGCTCGATCCGCGGGAACTCCTCGGTCCCTCTCAGGTAGCCGAGCAGCGCAGGAGCGGCGATCACGACCAGACCCAGTGCGAGCGCCCAGACCTGGCCCTGGCCCAGCAGCTCCGATTTGAAGCCGAGCGCCACCGCCACCAGGACGACGGCGGCGAAGATCAGGAAACTTCGATCGCGTTCCGACTGGCCGGAAGTGGAAGGTTGCGCCGCCCTCTCGACCAGGGCTGGGGGTAACTTCATTGGACCCGACGAAGTCTATAGGTCGCGGCCGTCACGTTCCAGCGCGTCCGTATCGGTCTTGCACGCGGACGACATCGTCGATCTCATGTGTCGAGACCTCAAAGATGTCCGTGTCCTCGATGGCCGTCATGCGGTGACGGGTGCCGGGAGCGATGTGCAGCGTGTCCCCGGCCACCAGCCGGTGCTTGCTCAGAACACCGTCTGGCCCCCCCAGCTCGATGTCGACCTCCCCGTTGACGATGTACTGGGACTCGTCCTTGCGTTCGTGGTACTGCAGCGACAGGGCCTCGCCCTTGTTGACGTGCAGCACCTTGCCCACGTATCGGTCGGTGACGGCCCACCGGAGCTCGTAGCCCCAGGGCTTGTCGACCCTGGACCTTTCTACCCGACCTGGCTTCTCAGGTTGGGGCATGCGCCCTTATACCCACGATGTCCTCCAGCGCGGCGAGGCGGGCCTCCACCGCGGCGCTGTCCGCGGCCTCTGAATAGACGCGGATCAGCGGCTCGGTCCCGCTCGCTCGCAGCAGCACCCAGCTGCCGTCCTCCAGGTAGAACTTGAAACCATCGTCAGCCCGAACGCGCTGCACGTTGACCCCGGCGACCTGCTGCGGCTCGTTCTTCTCGAGGGTGTCGAGGATGCGCACACGGTCGGTCTCGTAGCTGTCGCGCGGGAGGTGGATGTCGTGCCTCGCGTAGGCGTGGGGACCGACGCGACGCTCGAGGTCGGCCAGGATCTGCGAGATCGGCTTGCCCGACTTGACCATCATGTCCGCGAACAGGAGTCCCACAAGGATGCCGTCCCGCTCTGGAATGTGACCCCGCACCGCGAAGCCGCCCGACTCCTCTCCGCCGAGCACCGCCTCGGTCTCCATCATCTTCGGAGCGATGTTCTTGAAACCAACCGGAACTTCGTAGACCCGTGACCCGAACTCCGCTCCCAGCTTGTCGACCATCGCGGTCATGTTCACGGTCTTGACGACCGCACCGCGCATGCCCCTGACCTCGAACAGGTAGAGCATCAGCAGGGCGAAGACCTGGAGCTGGTTGATGAAGCGGCCGGTCTCGTCGATGATGCCGACCCGGTCGGCGTCGCCGTCTGTACAGATGCACAGGTCCTGGCCGCCGACCTTCATGTAGGCCACGGTGGAATCGATGTTGGGGGGGATCGGCTCGGGGTTGATGCCGCCGAACAGCGGGTTGCGCTGGTTGTGGAGCTCAGTGAGCGTGGTGCGGCCGCCGCCGATCAAGTCCGCGATATAGCCGTAGCCCGACCCGTACATGCACTCGTGAACGATTCGCAGGCCGGCGCCCTTGATCGCATCCACATCGACCATCCGAGCGATCTGGGCGTAATAGGACTGGCGTGGGTCATAGGCGGTGATCAGGCTGCGGGCGGACAGCGAGTTATGCGCGGGCACCTCCGCAAGTGCGCTGATGTTGCGCTCCAGCTCCGCGATGACCTCGGATGGCACAGCGCTGCCCGTCTCGGTCTTGTATTTGAAACCGTTGAACTGGTAGGGGTTGTGGCTCGCCGTGATCACCGCGGCGGCCGTGGCCTTGCGGTCGATCACCGTCCATGACGCGACCTGCGTCGGCGAGGGACGGTCGAACACGAGGGATTTGATCCCGTTGCCGGCGAACACCTCGGCCACCGCCCGGGCGAAGTCCTCCGAGGCGAAGCGGCAGTCATAGCCGACGATCGCCAGAGGCTCGCTCGTGCGCGACTTCATGTACTGGGCCGCGGCCTGGGCCACCCGCCGCACGTTGCCGAACGTGAAGTCGTCGGCGATGATCCCGCGCCAACCGTCGGTTCCGAACTTGATCTGCGGTTCAGACATTCGCCTAAAGGTAGCGGGTCTTGCGCGCCCGCTTGAGCGCCTCGACGACCTTGCGCACGTCCTGCGCGCGCGAGCGCGGACACACTAAAAGCGCATCCTCCGTGTCGACGATGACCATGTCCTCGAGGCCGATGGCCGCGATAAGCCGGCGATCTCCAAGGATCAGGCTCCCTGTCGTGTCGACGAGCACGGACTCGCCTTCCACCGAGTTGCCATGCGCGTCCGCGCGCACACGGTCGCCCATCTCCGCCCAGTTGCCGATGTCCGCCCAGTCGAAGTCAGCCGGGACGAGGAGCAGGTTCTTCGTCTTCTCCATGATGGTGCGGTCGATCACCTCGACGCGGAGCCTGTCGTAAAGCGCGGCGGCCGCGTTTTCGTCTCCGTCCCGCCGCGCCTCGACGACCTTCTTCAAGCCGGCGAGGTGGCGCGGGGCGTGCAGCTCCATCTGGGCGAGGAAGACGTCCGTCCTCCAGCAGAACCACGCCAGGTTCCAGTAGTACCCTCCTTCGCGCATGAACCGCCGCGCGCTGGCGAGGTCCGGTTTTTCGATGAAGCGTTCCACGCGCAGAGCGCCTCCATGGCGCCTCCCGGGAGCATGGATGTAACCAAGGCCGGTGGACGGAAACGTCGGCTTCAACCCGACTGTGACCAGCGTGTCGGATGCCGTCGCCACATGAACGGCTGTGCGAACGGTCGAGGCTACCCTGGCTGCCCCCCGCACCACGTGATCGGCAGGCATGGCGATCATCACGGCCCCGGGCACCAGGTCGTTGAGGATCAGGGCAGCCAGGCCGTAGGCGTTCGTGGTGCCTCTGGCGGAGGGTTCGAGGATCATGTGCGAGGAGTCAACCTCGGGCAGGACCGTCCCGATGATGTCACGCTGCCTGGTCTCGGTCAGCACGAACACATCGTCCGCCAGGCGCTTCGCCCTGTCGTAGGTCGCCCGCAGCAGCGGACGTCCGTGATCGCCCAGCGGCAGGACGTGCTTCGGCATCGACCTTCGCGAGCGCGGCCACAAGCGGGTGCCCGAGCCTCCGGCGGGGATCACCGCGACTGTCCTGCGCCCGGCCTTGGCCCCTCCCGCTGGATGGGGCAGGCTGGCGGCGTTCATCTCTGTCACCTCAGCTCTTCGGCCAGCTCTTTGGCGCGAGCGACCGATTCCCATGGCGCATCGATGTCGGTGCGGCCGAAATGGCCATACGCGGCGGTCTGGCGGAAGAGCGGGCGCCGGAGGTTGAGCTCATTGATGATGCCGAGCGGGCTCAGGTCGAACAGCTTCGTCACGGCGATCGAGATCGCCATCTCCGGCACCGTGCTGGTTCCGAAGGTGTCGATGCGAACGGCCACCGGCTTGACCACGCCGATCGCATACGAGATCTGCACCTCGCACTTGGTGGCGAGCCCGGCAGCGACGATGTTCTTGGCCACGTACCGTGCGCCGTATGCGCCGGCGCGATCGACCTTGGTCGGATCTTTGCCGGAGAAGCACCCGCCACCATGTCGGGCATAGCCGCCATACGTGTCGACCATGATCTTCCGACCGGTCAGCCCCGCGTCCGCCACCGGACCGCCGACGACGAAGCGACCCGTCGGGTTGATGAACGCCCGCACGCCACCATCGCGAAGCTCTGTGGGGATGACCGCGTCGATGACGTGCTCGCTGATGTCGGAGCGAAGCTGCTCGATGTCGATCTCGTCGTGGTGCTGGGTCGAAATCACCACGTTCTCAACGGCCGCCGGCCGGCCGTCGGTCCCGTAACGCACCGTCACCTGAACTTTGCCGTCGGGTCGCAGATAGCTCAGCGTCTTGTTGCGGCGGACTTCGGCCAGCCGCCGCGCGAGCTTGTGCGCGAGCATGATGGGAAGTGGCATCAGCTCCTCCGTTTCGTCGCAAGCGAAGCCGAACATCATGCCCGAGTCCCCCGCGCCGCCAAGGTCGACACCCTGGGCGATGTCGGGCGACTGCTCGTCGATGCTCGTGACCACACCGCAGGTCTCGGCGTCGAAGCCGTACTTCGCGCGCGTGTAGCCGACCTCGCGCACCGTCTGCCGGATGATGCGAGGAATGTCGACATAGCAGTCGGTGGTGATCTCGCCCACGACGATCACGAGACCGGTGGTGACGATGGCTTCGCACGCGACCCGGGCTAGGGGGTCTTTGGCGAGGATCGAATCCAGGATGGCGTCCGAGATCTGGTCTGCGAGCTTGTCCGGGTGGCCTTCGGTAACCGACTCGGACGTGAAAAGCGATGACGACATCGGGTCCTCCTTCGAATCTCCCACGCCGGCAAGGACTCGCCCTCGGTCGGGCGTGCCCCCAAGCGCCAGGTTCATTTACGGGGGTCCCAGCCTACTCACGGCGAAGCCTGTGAGCTCGGGCGGCTCTCACGCCGCTGGGACGGGAAAATCCTACCTGACGGTGAGGCTGTGGATGCCTGAGTGGCGAAAGAGCTTCGAGCCGCGCCGGCGCAGCAGGTCCGCGGCTGCCTTACGCGACGACTCGATCACCGACTCGACATGCTCGCGCTTCATCTCCCAGGTCGCGGTCGGTGCCGTAATCGGGCTCAGCACCACCAATCGCGCCCGATCCTTGAGGCGTTCGTAGTCGCTCAGCATCTGGTGGTGCAGCGCCAGCTGCAGAGTGCGGGCGATGAGCTCAGGCAGGCTGGTCGGCGCCGCCTCGAGCTCAGCTCCGCCCATCAGGCTGATCGCCAGCACCTCTGTGGCCCCGCCGGCGACCGCCGTGTTGAGGGGCGTGTTTTCGACCACTCCCCCGTCCAGGTGCTCACGATCGTTGATCCGGACGGCAGGAAACAGCCCTGGGATGGCAGTCGAGGCGAGCAAAGCCGGCGTGAGGGCTCCGGTGCGGAAAACCGCGGGCCTGCCGGCGTTGAGATCGGTGGCGACGACAGCCAGGGGGATGCGCAGCTGCTCGAAGGTCGTGATGCCGGTGAGGGCTTGCGCGCGCTCGATCAGGCGAAGCACGTTGTGCTGCGGCAGGGCGCTCTGGACCTGGCGGCGAAGGCCGGACAGGATGACCCCCAGGGGGTGCGCCTGGAACACGGCCGCCGCCTGGCGCGAGAGCCACACCTCACGCAGCATCATGGTCCCGGCCAGGGACGGATACGCCGCCACGGCGCTGCCGTTGAGCGCGCCGACGCTCGTTCCCACGATCGCGACCGGCGGTTCGACGCCCGCCTCGAAGAGCGCCTGCAGCACACCGACCTGCGCGGCTCCCCTCGCACCCCCGCCGCCCAGCACCCATGTGCGCCGAGCGGGACCGAACATTGTGGTTAGGAGCCTAGTCCCCTCGGCATTCGCGGAGCACGTTCGAGATCGGGAACCCTCAGGTGCCCTCTTCCCACGAAGACAGGTACTTGCGCTGCTCGTCGGTGAGGGTGTCGATCTCGATGCCCATGGCGTGGAGCTTGAGCCTCGCCACCTCGGCGTCGATCTCGTCTGGCACGTCGTACACCTTTTGCTCCAAGGTCTTCGCGTGCTTCGCCATGTACTCGGCGCAGAGGGCCTGGTTGGCGAAGCTCATGTCCAT
>JBOHUP010000383.1:0-3042 GCA_050734615.1 Candidatus Dormibacteraceae bacterium
TCCGCCTACACGATGCACCTGGGATGGTTCGCGTCAGGCCTGACGTACACGGTCATCTTCGCGATCCCACTGCTGGCGCGCCGGCTGTTCCACCTGCACGAAATATTCGCCTTCTGGTTCGCCTACATCATCACCAGGCCGCTGGGCGCGTCCTATGCCGACTGGCTGGGAGTGCCCCAGGCGCTGGGCGGCATCAACCTCGGGCGAGGCACGGTCGCGATCGGACTGACTGCCGTGATCATCGTCTGGGTGGCTTTCCTGTCCGTATCGAAGGTCGACGTCGAGCGGATCCCCTCCGTCCCATCGGGCCACCTCCCGGCGAGTGGCGAGGTGATTGCCTCCCAGGCCGCGGGGAAGTAGCGGCGTGCTGGTGCCGCCGCCCGCCCACGTGTCTGGACCCCGAGTCGATGGACGCGAGAAGCCAGATGCTTTCCTCGCCGACATGCGCGAGCTGATCGCGGGCGAGTTCTCGGGTAGGGTCACCAAGCGATTCGTGACCACGCTCACACCGTACCGGTTGGGCTAGCTCGACGTGGAAGATGACCTTTTGGAGACCTGGCGCCGCATGCGCCTGGCCGGGGGAGAGTCGGTCACCATCATCGACCTGTACGAGCTCGTGGCGCGCTCTCGTGGGATTCGCGCCGAAGAGCTGCCGGTCGATGAGCGCCGCGAGCTCGGGTTCCGCGCCATGCGTTTGATGGATCCCAGGTTCGAGATCGTCGCGGACAGCGACCGCCTCGACCCCGAGCCGATCGAGCTGGCGCCTTACGACCCGGTGTGGCCGGCTCGGTTCGAGGCCTGGCGGCTGAAGCTCGTGGGGGCGCTGCCGGTGGTGGCCCGGCGGATCGCTCACGTAGGGTCGACCGCGGTTCCAGGGCTGAGCGCAAAGCCGGTCATCGATGTCCAGGTCAGCGTGGACGACCAGCGCGATGAGTCCGGCTATGTCCCCGCCGTCGAGGCGATTGGGGTGCAGCTCCGAAATCGCGACTCCGACCATCGCTACTTTCGCCCCTTTACCGGCCGGCCGCGTGACGTCCACATACACGTTTGCAGCGCCGGCGGCGAGTGGGAACGGCGGCATCTGCTGTTTCGCGATTACCTGAGGGCGAGCGCCGAGGCGCGGAACGGATATTGGCACGCCAAGAAGCAGGCCGTCGCCCGCTGGAGCGACGACCGCCTCGCCTACACGGAAGCGAAGGACGCGACGATCCGCCGCATCACCGAGGCCGCTGAGGCCTGGGCGCGAGAAAAGGGCTGGTCCGTGAATCCCGCGGGGTGACGTTGGTTCCGATCCATGGTTCCGGGACCGAGACAGGGAGCTTCAAGGCCGGCGAATGACCTATCCCGGCAGCGCCTCGAGCGTCGCCACCGCGTCATCGAGTCGCGCCCGAGGCAGGCGGCCGCTGACCACCGCGGCCTTGATGGCGTCGTACGTCGCGTCGGCGACATCGAGGTGGTGGGCAACCATCACCATGTCTCCCCCCGCGACGAGGAACTCGACCGCGGCTTCGGGGGTCGGCGTGCTGTTGGTGATCGCGCCCATCTCCATGTCGTCGGAGATGATCGCGCCGCGAAAACCCAAATTCGACCTGAGCAGCTGGATCGTCACGGGCGACAGGTCCGCGGATCTCACGGGGTCCAGCGCCGGGTAGAAAAGATGCCCAAGGAGGACGAAATCGACTCCGTGCGAGATCGCCGATCGGAACGGCGGCAGGTCACGGGCCTGGATCGTGGCCAGG
This sequence comes from Candidatus Dormibacteraceae bacterium, assembly GCA_050734615.1. Taxonomy (GTDB): domain Bacteria; phylum Chloroflexota; class Dormibacteria; order Dormibacterales; family Dormibacteraceae; genus DASXBJ01. Next base: position 1,740 of record JBOHUP010000383.1, read on the forward strand.
CTCTCATCGATTCGCGGCAGCCGGGTCTCGGAGCTCACGGCCGTGTCGCCGTGACCCGGAAAGTGCTTCGCCGCGGCCAGCATGTGAGCGGCGTGGATACCGTCCACCACCGGGCCGACGGCGGCGGCCACCGTTCCCGGTACGGTGCCGTAACAGCGCCCCCACATGATGGAGCTCGTCCCGCTGCAGACATCCGATACCGGGCCGAGGTCGAGGTCGAAGCCCAGCTCCTTGAGCTGCGCCGCCATCTGCGTGGTGCCGGCCTGGCCGACCGGCATGGCGTCGCAAGGGACGGTGTCGATGGCAAGGCAGACCCCGCCCCCCTCCTGATCGGTGGCCGCGATCAAGCGGTGCTGCGCGACACCTCGCACGGCGTTGAGCAGCGCGGACATCGACGCCGCCGTGGCGGCGTTGTGGTTGAGGTTGACCACGAGCAGACCGCCGAACTGGCGCTGAGTCCAATCGGCCAGGACCTGCCCATCGACGGGCCCTTCGAATCCGACCATCATCACCGCGCCGATCTCCTGGTCCAGGGTCAGGCCGCCAGGGCCGAGCTGCCCAACCGGCGAAGGGCTCGCGGTCCCGCCAGCGGATGGCGACGCAGGAGCCGGCGAGGTCGCTGCGCTTCCAGTGGAATTGCATGCCGCGAGCAGAGTGGCTGCCACCAGCACGACGGCGGTGCGCAGGCGCGCGCGAGACATGAGCACCACGTTAGGTGAACGTACAGACCGGGGCAGCGGTTACGCCCGATCAACCATGGGTGAAGAGCTGTGCATCCCGATGTCGGATGTTCTGCCAGCGCACAGGTGCCCTTGGTTGCTTACGAAGCGTCTGAGGCACCGCGATCCGGCGCCGAAGCCGAATATCCTGCCGGAGCGGACGGTTTGAGCAGGAAGGCGGCGGGTGCGTGGCCCCCACGCACGGGTTCACGTTGATTTGAAACTGGAGGGTTAGCTCATGGGCGTCTGGAAGTTCGATCCGTATCACACCCAGGTCGAGTTCTCGGCCAAGCACCTTGGCATGATGACCGTGCGGGGTCATTTCACCGACGTGACCACCTCAGGCGACATCGACCCGGAGCATCCCGAGCGCTCGACGTTCGAGGCGACCATCAAAACGGAAAGCATCCGCACGCACCATGAGCAGCGAGACAAGGATCTGCGCTCGTCCAACTTCCTCGAGATCGAAAAGTTCCCCACCATGCACTTCAAGAGCACCAAGATCGAGCCCGCAGGCACCGGCAAATACAAGGTGCATGGTGACCTGACCATCAAGGCCACCACCAAGCCGATCACTCTCGACG
>JBOHUP010000384.1:0-9127 GCA_050734615.1 Candidatus Dormibacteraceae bacterium
CCGTCCCACCGCTCTCCGTAACCGGTGAGACGCGCCGGCATGAAGCCGATCCGGCCGTGCAGGCCGTACTCGGTGGTCGGCGTGATCAGCTGGTGAAACTGCGGCGTGTCATCGACGCCACCGAGCAGCGTGTGGTCGAGGCCGCAGGTCACCAGCATCCCGCCACCCCAGCTGCGAAACCAGCCGAGTCCCATCGGTTCCGCATACCAGGGACCGACCACCCCGGTCGGCGACAGCCAGGTGAGCGACCGGCCCTTAAACTCGCAGCGGCCGACATCGAACGAGCGGTCGACGATTACGTCGAACGCATAGCCGGTGCCGGTGCGGAACTCAAGAGCGCGCACCCCGCGCTCGACGCCGTCGCCAAGCGTGACCAGCCGCACGCCGGCGACCTGTTCAAGGCGACCGACCCGGCGCATGAGATCGCGCCGGGCCAGCCCAACACCACCTAATGACGGCATCGCCGCCCTGCTTACGACCTAGACCTGCCGGCCCGTCGCGGACGAGACCCGCCCCAGCGCAACGTCGTCCTCGCTCTCACCCAAAGCCGCTCCCGCGGTCTTGAGCCATTGATCTCGCTTGGTGGCTGAGTAGTACACGAGGATGAGAATTCCGATCAGCAGCCAGAGTCCTGCGACGAGCGGCGCCTTGACGTTCGGGTCTGCGGGGCAGTTCACCGGCGGGCAGCCGGGCGGGAACGACTCGTAGATGGCGTAGAGCAGAATCAGGCCGGACACCACCGGCAGGATTGCGTGCCAAAGCCAATTGAACTCGGAGCGACGCTCCCTCCAGTAGTAGACGATCACCCCGACGTTGGCCATCAGATACACGAAGGAAACGCCGAGCACCAGGATCAGCCCGCTCAGCAGGAAGAAGGCAACCTGGGAGTTCCAGATCAGTCCCGCGATAATCCCGCTGCCCAGCGTCAAGACCAACTGCGCGTAGATTGCGTTGGTCGGCGTCTTGTGAGTCGGGTGCACCTTGGCGAACATCTTCGGGAACGCCCCGTTGCGGCCCAACGCGTACCACATCCGGGTGCTCACGTTCCCGGTGGCAAGGGTTACCGCGAAGGTGGACGACATGAAGGCGATCAGGATGAACCACCAGCCTGAACCCCAGACGTTGCGCGCGAGCGCCAGTCCAGGCAGGTCAGGCGAGCCGATGATGCCCTTGATGTTGTTGGGGCCGAACCCCGTGATGATGCCCCAGTAGGTGAACACGAGGAACACACCCAGGATGACGATCGCAAGGATGACCGAGCGTGGCGTATTGCGCGTGGGTTCCGTGGTTTCCTCGGCGAGAGGCGCCGCGGCCTCCCAGCCGGTCAAGCCCTGCACCGCAAGGACGATTCCGAGGGTGAAGCCTGAAAAGCCCAGTCCTGTTCCGGTGCCGATGTTGGAGGGGTTGAACACCGCCGCAGTAAGGCCGCCGGGTCCCGGCTTGGCAAAGCCGGTCAGCGCCAGCGCGAGCACGATGAGGATCTCCGCGCCGCCCGCAATCAGGAGCGTGCGGGCCGAGAGCTCGACGCCGCGGTACTGAACGAAGGCGACAATCGATCCGAAGACGATCACGCTCACCCACCACAGCCAGGAGACGTCCCAGCCGTAGCTGGCCTTGAGCTCGCCCGCGGCGATAAAGCCGAAGAACCCACAGACCACGCCTCCGGCCATGGGCGAATAGAGGATGAACATCCATGACGTGAGGAACCCGGCTCGTGCGCCAAGCGCCCGGCTTACATAGGTGTAGTAACCACCGGCGGAAGGCAGCACTCGCGAAAACTGGATGAGTGTGTTTCCAAGCATGAGGACGAGCACGACCGCAACCACGTAGGCCAGAGGAGCGGTGACCCCGGCCAGAGTGACCAGGAATTGCGTAAAGAACAGCGCCGCGATGGCCGGAGCGATATGGGTGATGGCCTGCATCGTCACGCCAAGGAGTCCGAGGGCCCCCGGCTTGAGATCCGATCGAACCGCAGTCGCCGACGATTGAGCCATTACTCCTTACCCCTCCCGAAGTGAGCGAAATGGACTGCAAGATCTTGCAGCGATACCACGATCGTGGAGCAGTATGGGGATGCCGGACATTTTGTCAATAGGGCGCACCCGCGTCACGCGCGCATGGCAGCTCTCAGAACCGCTCGGGCGGTCGTCTCGTCCGTGATCAGCACCTTCATCACGCCGGCCCTCAAAGCACCCAGGATCGCGTCCCGCTTTTCGAGGCCGGAAGCCATCGCAACCACAAGCGGGATTCGCCGGAGCACTTCCCATTCGATCGCTATCAGGCGCTCATCCAGCAGATGGACTGGATCGCCGTCGAGATTGAAAAAGCGGGTGCACATGTCACCGACCGCGCCCGCGGCCAGCAGCCGCCTGCGGTCCCGAGGCGAGATGTGGCCGTACCGGATGAGAGGCGCGGTCTCGTCCAGCGCGCCGATCCCGACCAACGCGAGCTCGCTGGAGGCAGCAGACTCGAGCGCGGCGCGAATCGAGCCGTCGCGCAGCATCGCGTCTTTGATGTCGGCCGAGTCGACCAGCACTGGAGCGTGCAGGTAGTGCACGCGGCTTCGCGCATTCAGCGATGCGAGGTGGCGGGCCAGCTCGTGGCCCTGGATGCCGGCCCCGGCGCTGCCCACTCCCCCATGCAGGAGCGAGACGTCCAGATTCGACGCGGTGCCTGCCGGCAGCATGTGGATGGCGGCGGCCAGCATCCTGCCCCACGACAGGCCGATGCGCATGCCGTTCAAAAGCCTGCTGTTGACGTAGTCGGCCGCGGCCCATGCGACCGCGTCGCCCCGGCCCGTCCCCGGCTCGGCCGCGACCACCACGGCCTTCTTGAGTGAAAACCGCTCCGCCAGCTCGAGTCCAAGGTCTCCGTGCAGGCTGCGGGGCCGCTGGATCTCCACCCTGACGATCCTTTCGTCGCGAGCTCGCTTGAGGTATCGCGAGACGGTCGACGGGTCCAGGCCGAGGCTCTTGGCGATCTCGACCTGCGACTGGCCTGTCACGTAGAAGCGCGTGGCAAGATCCACGAGCAGGTCGATGGTCGGGCCCGGCGCAGCCCTCCTGATCCCGGCGCCGGTCCGCTGAGCTTTCATGCCACCACCTATTCGAGGTTCGTGTGCCGAGACCGCATGCCTTCCATCGTCTGGCCCGTCCGCTCGCGCAAGCGGATCGAGGCGATGTCGAAGAAGATCAACATCGCGGCCTCATAGAGGCTGCCCATCGGCAGGACGCTCGTGCCCCCTCGATCGTCAGCCATCGTCTGAGCCCGAATGTGAATCACAGCATCGGCCTGCCTGGCCGCCTCGCCCTCAGGCTGGGCGGTGACGACAGCGATCCGGCCGCCTGCTGCACGTGCCACGCGGGCGAGCGCCAGCACTGTCGAAAAAGCTCCCGGTCCGGCGCTGACGATCAACAGGTCGCCCTGGCCGATGGGTGGCGTGGTCATGTCGCCGACCACGTGCGCGTCGAAGCCAAGATGCATCAGGCGCATGCAAAGGCCCCCCATCATCAAGCCTTCCCTCCCCACCCCGTAGCACGCGATGCGATGCGCCGCCTGGATTTCGTCGCAGAGCGTGTCCACCTCCGGGGCCGCGCCAGCGTCGAGCACAGCGCCGAGCTCCTTCAGGGCGCCGGCGAACAGGGCCTCGTTCGCGGTCGTCACGAAACCGGCCTGATCGCATCGTAGATCTGTCTCACGTTAGTCCCGATATCGCCGCCGTCGAAAACCGCGCTTCCTGCAACGATGAGGTCGACCCCCATCGCGGCGATTGCCCCGATGTTGTCACGGGTCACACCACCGTCGACGCCGAGCTTCACGTCGCAACCGCTGCGCTCGATCAGCTCACGAACCGCGGCGAGGCGGCGCTCGGTGCCCGGTGCGAAACGCTGGCCGCCCCATCCCGGGTTCACCGCCAGAACCAGGACAAGGTCGGCTTCGTCGAGGAGTGGTTCCACCACGCCCGCCGGGGTGCTTGGATTGAGCGCGACCCCCCGAGTGATCTTCTTGGTCGCGTCGCCCGGCGCATTCATCGAGCCCAGGACCTGGAGCACCCGGCGCGAATGGCGCGTGGCCTCGACGTGAAACGTCACAACCTCGGCTCCGGCCTCGACGTACGCCGCGACCTTGGAGAGTGGCTCTTCGATCATCAGATGCACGTCCTTCGGCAGCCTGGTCCGCAATGCGCCGATGACGGGCGGGCCGATCGTGAGCTGGGGGCAGAAGCAGCCGTCCATGACGTCGACATGGATGAAATCCACGCCGGCCTGCTCGAGCCTGTCGAGCTCGGCACCCATGTGCAGCCAGTCGGCCGTCGTGATGCCGACGCTCAGAAGTGGCCCGGCGGACCGGCCTTTCGGCTGTGCCGGCGCCGTTGCGTCACCCAGCCGAACGCTTCCCAACGGGAGCTCCCTCGGACGACCGGTAGAGCTCCAGGGCAGCCTCGGGCCGCCTTCCCTCGTGCACCACCGCCGCGACCGCCCGCATCATCCCGATCGGATTGTCGCTCTGGAAGATGTTGCGACCCATGTCGACGCCGGACGCGCCCTCGCCGACCGCTCGATAAGCCATCGTCAGCGCGTCCAGCTCGGGCAGCTTCCTGCCTCCCGCCATGACGATCGGCACCGGGCAGGAGGCGGTGACCGTGTCGAAACCATCCTCAACGTAGTAGGTCTTGACGAACTGGGCGCCCAGCTCGGCGCAGATGCGACAGGCCAGGCGGAGATACTTGGCGTCACGCGTCAGCTGCTTGCCAACTGCGGTCACGCCCATGACCGGGATGCCGTATCGAAGGCCGAGATCGACCAGGCGGGTCATGTTGTTCACCGACCTGGTCTCGTACTCGCCACCTATGAACACCTGGACGGCGATCGCGGCCACGTTCAGGCGCGCCGCATCCTCGATGTCCACCGCGATCTCCTCGTCGGAGAGTTCTTTGAGAATGCTCGGTCCCCCGCTAGCCCGCAGCACCACCGGCGTTCGTGTTCCGGGCGGGACGGTCGAACGGAGGATGCCGCGAGTACACATCAGAGCATCGGCCAGCGGGACCAGCGGAAGGATGTTGAGGTCGACCCGTTCGAGTCCCGTCGTCGGGCCCTGGAAGTACCCGTGGTCGATCGCCAGCATCACTGTGCGGCCGGTGTCGGGGCGGAACACCCTGGCGAGGCGGTTGCTCATCCCCCAATCCAGAGAGCCGGAGCCCTTCAGGAAGAATCCTGGGTCCGGCGGGGGGACGTCGGCGTAAAAGTTCTTGGCTTCGCCGTCGGCTTCGGGCATCAATTCTCCTGGCGTATCTGGCCGATGTTGAGTGCACAATCTTGCATCACCGGCATGATCGTGGAGCCATTATCTGCCGGGTTTGCCAAAAGTCAAGGCAAGCCGACCGGCGCTTCAGCTTCGGCTGCCCTTGCTCTTGAGGAATTTGTAAGCGTCCGCGGCCAACTGCTCCTCGCTGCCGAAAAGGGGCCGCCAGATCTTCGTGGCCGCGGCGAGGTTGGGCAGGAAGTTGCCGAAGGCTTCGACGGTCAGCCAGCCGTCGTAGCCCACGTCGTTGAGTGCGTCGAAAGTCTCATCCCAAACGACACTGCCCGTGCCCGGAACGCCGCGGTCGTTCTCCGAGACGTGCACGTGACCGATCCGGCTGCCCGCGCGACGGATCGCAGCCGCGGGGTTTTTCTCTTCGATGTGCGCGTGGAAGGTGTCGAGATGGATCTTGCAGTTGGGATGCCCGACCTCGTCGACCAGCCGGATCGCCTGGTCGAGCGTGTTGAGGTGATACAGCTCGAACCGGTTGACGACCTCTTCGGTGAGCACGACTCCGGATGGTGCGGCGTACTCGGCGACAAGACGAAGGTGTTCGACGCTGTGCTTCCATTCCTCTTCGGTCGCGCCTTTTCCGGTGAACACTCCGAGGGCGACCTGATGAGGCCCGCACAGGATGGAGGAGCCTACCGTGGCGCAGCAGTCGACGACGGCCTTGAGATGCTCGTGCGCGGCCTTCCTGATCGCCGGGTCGGCGCTGACCGGGTTGTGCTCAGGAGCGATGACTGTGTTGGCGGTGCGCTGCAAACCCAGATCGTCGAGGCGCTGCGCCCAAGTCTTCCATTTGGCGAGATTCAGGTCGAAAATCGGCACCTCCACGCCGTCATAGCCGATTCGCTTGAGGGTCTCGAGGACGGGCATCAAGCCGTCGTGCATGTCATCCGCCCACAGGTATAGGTTGATCCCGTACTTCATCGGATCAATCGTCGTCCACGTCCACCTCAAAGGACGTGAAGCCATTGGCTGATTGCCCCGCAATATCTTGCAGCCGCACCACGATCGTGGAGCAGTATGGGAGCGCCAGTGGTTTTGTCAATACGCCGAGCACGCCTCCCTGGAAGCCCTGGTTTCCCAAACAGGTGCCGACGCGCGCGACGTTGCCACAATGAATCATCGGCATGACGAGCAAGGCGGTCGCGTTGGGCAGCGATGATGCAGGGTTTCGGCTCAAAGAAGAGCTGAAGCGATACCTGGAGGCTGAGGGCCACGCAGTGGTCGACTACGGCTGCGACTCCACCGACCCGGTCGATTATCCCGACGTCGCTTTGACGGTGGCCCGGGCGGTCGCTCGCGGTGACCACGACCGCGCCATCCTCGTGTGCGGCACGGGCATCGGGATGGCGATCACGGCCAACAAGGTGCCTGGCGTGTACGCGACAGTGGCTCACGACCCCTACTCGGCGGCCAAGGCGCGGACGTCGAACAACACCCAAGTCCTCGCTCTCGGCGCTCGCGTGATCGCGCCGGAGCTGGCCCAGACGCTCGTCGGCATCTGGATGCGGTCTGAGTTCGCGGGCGGAGGGTCGGAGCGCAAGGTGGGAAAGATCCGCCAGGCCGAGCGCGAGCCCGTCAAGCCGGCGAAAAACGCTGCGACACGCAGCCGGCGGTCTGCCCAGCCCGAGGGCAGGACGCGATGACCGCATCAAAACCTGAGGAGCGGACCCGAAGCAGCTTCAAGAAGTTGATCAACGAGCCGTTCGAGGCCGTGGACGAAGCGCTCGAGGGCTTTGTGGCGGCGCATGCCCGCCTGCTGTCCTTCGCCGAGCCTAGGGTCGTGGTCAGACGATTCCCCGGAGCCAACAAGGTCGGGCTCGTGGTTGGTGGAGGCTCCGGGCACGAGCCGGCTTTCCTCGGTTACGTCGGCGCCGGAATCGCCGATGCGGCCGCATGCGGCAACATCTTCGCCTCGCCGCCCGCGACTGTCGTGCTGAGCGCGATCCGGGCCGCCAGCCAAGGCCGAGGAGTGCTGATGGCATACGGCAACTACGCAGGCGACGTGATGAACTTCGGCCTTGCCGCCCAGATGGCCGGGGCCGAAAGCATCGAGGTGCGGGAGATTCGCGTGTCGGACGATGTGGCATCGGCACCGAAGCACGAGTCGGCCAAGCGTCGCGGGATCGCGGGCGACATCCTTGTCTTCAAATGTGCGGGGGCCGCTGCTGAAATGGGCTTGTCTCTAGACGAGGTCGAGCGCATCGCGATCAAGACCAACGCCGCGACGCACAGCATGGGTGTTGCGCTGTCGGGCTGCGAGGTTCCCGGTTCGGGGCGGCCCACGTTCGAGCTGCCGGACGGCGAGATCGAGATTGGAATGGGCGTGCACGGCGAGCCCGGAATCAAGCGCGGACCGCTGCAGACGGCCGACGACATAGCCCGGATCCTGGTCGACGCCATCGTTGCCGACATCGACGGCGATCCGCAGGGCGACGTGGCTCTGCTGGTCAACGGGCTCGGATCCACCGCATACCTCGATCAGTACATCCTGTATCGGGGCGCGCGGCGAATCCTCGAGGAGTCGGGACTCCGTGTCGTGCGCAGCTACGTCGGCGAGTTCATCACCTCGCTCGAGATGGCGGGCGCCTCACTGACCGTGACAGTCCTTGACGACGAGCTGGTGCGGTTCCTCGATGCTCCCGCCCGGACTCCCGCGTTCACCGCTTGAGCACCGACCTCCTGCGCTCGTGCTTGCTGGCCGCGGCCGAAGCAGTGGAGTCGGCGCGCGACGAGCTCTGCCGGCTGGATGCGGCGGCCGGCGATGGCGACCACGGCGTGACGATGGCTCTGGCCGCCCGCGGCGTGCGAGAACAGCTCGCCGCGCCGCCTCCAGATTCGAACGCCGAGCTGCTTTCGAGGGTGGCGCTGGCCGTGGGGTCGGTGGGTGGAGCGATCGGGCCGCTCTACGCCTCGGGCCTGGTTGCGATCGCGACCACTATGAGGGGCGCGCCTTCGGGAGCTCCCTTGAGCGTCGACGTTGTCGTCACCTGCGCCCAGGCGGCCGAGGTTGCGATCTCGAAACTGGGGCGCGCGGCGCCGGGCGACAAGACGATCCTCGACGCGCTGCACCCCGCGGTGGAGTCGTTCCACCAGGCCCGGAGCGCGGGCGCGACTGTCGTCGCCGCCCTCGATGAGGCGGCTGTCGCGGCTCGCGAAGGTGCCGCAGCGACAGCGCCGATGACGGCCACGATCGGCCGCGCGAGCCGGCTGGGGGAACGCAGTCGTGGACTGGCGGACCCGGGCGCCAGCTCGTTCAGCCTGATTCTCACCGCCGTCGCGGCGGCCTACGGTCGAGAGTCCGCCGGCCGGGGTCAGTAGGTGCGCCCGCTGGTCGGCACCAGCCTCAAGATGAACCTCACGTCCAGCGAGGCCGCGCATTACCTAGACGTCCTCTGTCCGCTGGTCGCGCCCTTCAGCTCATGTGACCTTTTCGTGCTGCCGCCGTTCACCTCGATCTGGGTCGCGCGCGAGCGGTTGCAGCACGGCAACGTGGCCTGGGGCGCGCAGGACGTGCATCCAGCGGATTCGGGCCCGCATACTGGGGACGTCTCGGCGCCGATGCTTGCCGACCTGGGCTGCACATACGTGGAGGTCGGCCATTCCGAACGCAGACGGGATCACGGGGAGACCGACGGAGTGGTGGGGCTCAAAGTCGCGCAGGTCCTGCGGCATGGGATGACACCGATCGTGTGCGTGGGCGAGACCGCGGATGGGGGACCGGAATCAGCGCTGCGAGTCGTGCTGCCGCAGGTGCGGTCCGCGCTCCAGCTGGTTCCGCTTTCGGACCGCGGTCGTCCGGTCATCGCTTATGAGC
>JBOHUP010000385.1:0-3088 GCA_050734615.1 Candidatus Dormibacteraceae bacterium
CCTCCAGGTTGCTCAATCGGCGACGATGCCGAAGGGAGTCGCGCCGCCGGGCAGCGCGAACGGAGATAGCGGCATCTCGCTGAGGCTGCCACCCGAAACCGAGAAGGCGGTGACCGCGTCGAGTGCCGAATCAACCACGTAAAGGTTGGCGCCGGTGGGATCGAGGCGAGCATCGAACGGCCCGGTGCCCATGCCGCTCTTGAAGGGCGTCGAGCTGAGATATGACAGCGAGCCGCCCGCCAGGATCCGGTAGCTCGAGATGCTCGCGCTTGCAGTGTTGACGGCGAACAGGTACGAGCCGTCATGCGAGATCTCAACCCAGCACGGCGCGGTCTGGCCGTCGGTGAACGGCGATGCGCCGATCGAGCTCAACGCGCCGCCCGGGCCGACCGCAAATGCGGAGACCGAGCCGTCGCCCGGCCCGTCATGAGCGTTGGAAACGTAAAGGTGACTCGGGCTGACGGGCGAGAACTCGCTTCCTAACGGCCCGCGCGCCTGCGCGCGAAACGGCGAGCCCGGGGCGGGAATGAGGCGGCCGTCCGAGCCGACCGTGAAACTGTCGATGCGGAAGGTGCGGGGGTCAGTGGTGCCGACTTCGACGCCGACCAGGTCGGTGCCGGTCGAGTTGAACAGGATGTCGCCGGGGTTGGCGGTGTTCGGGAGCGCGAACGTCGAGCCGCTCAGGGGCGCGAGGTGGCCGCCTGGGTTGAGAGTGAACCCGGTGTAATTGCTGCCAGTTCCCCTCGCCTTGTCACCTTCGTTCGCGACATAGACGAGGTCGCCATGAGTGGCGATGCTCACCGGTTCGACGCCGCCTGAAGAGATCGGGCTGCCTTCGACTGGATCCAGAGCACCGTTGGGGCGGATGCGCAGCACCGAAATCTCATTGCTGCCCGCGTCCACCGCGAGCAAATAGCGGCGGTCCCCACTGAGCTGCAGAGCTCCCTGGGAGCCCACGATGCTCCCGAGCCCGACGCCACCGGCGGCGAACGGCGAACCCGCCGACGTGGTGAGGCTCCCATCCGAGTGACGGTCGAAGGCGGCTATCGTGTTCGCGACCGCGGTGTTGTCGTTGACATAAACGTGGCCGACGACGTCGCCGGCCGAGACTCCGGTCGAGGTGGCGGCCATCAGTGCCGGCACGCCGGCGGCTGCAGCAAGTCGAAGCAAACGTCGCAACAAAGTCCTCCTTGGGATCCGAACCCCGCGTGGGCCGCCCACGCGGCCCTCGGTCGTGAGTGCCGCTCGGCGTGATGCCGTTACAGCGCTACGCCCGCTGCGCCCTCCAGTCCCTGAACGCTTCCATGAGGTCGTGCTCGACCGCCGCGGGCATGGGCACCTCGGCAAGCCTGCCCACCAGGGTGCGCGTGGTCCGAAGCTGGGCCAGATATGCGCGGCAGCCATCGCATCCGGCAAGGTGCTCCTCGAAGCGGGCGCGGTCGGACGCGGAGAGGAATCCTTCGAGGTAGTCGGTCATCAGCTCAACGACCTGGCGGCAGGTCATCTCAGGTATTCCTCGAGCGTCTTGCGCACCGCGGCGCGCGCCCGGTGCAGGCGGACCCTTTCGTTCGCGGCCGAGATGCCCAGGACCGTGCTCACCTCGGCGGCGTCGAGCCCGCCCACGTCGCGAAGCAAGATCACCTCGCGCTGCTTCGGAGGCAGGCCGTCGATCGCGGCTCTGACCCTGCCCAGGGTCTCGTCGCCGAGAACCTTTGACTCCGGGATGTTGTCCCAGCTCGTGGGCCCCGATTTCCACATGCCATCCGAGCCGAACCGCGACGCATCGACCGTGGGGCGGCTGTCCGAGTCGTCACGCCGCCAGAGAGCGGAGAACGGAAGGATCCTAGACTCTTTGCGACGGCGGGCGCGAGCCACGTTGATCACGATTCCGAAGATCCATGTCTTGAGGGAAGACCGACCCTCGAACCCGTGGAGGCTGCGCAGGCAGGTGAGCCAGGACTCCTGGACCACGTCCTCCGCGACGCCGCGATCGTGAACGTAAGCCATGGCCAGTCTCAGCATCGGGCCGTGATGCCGCTGGATGAGATCCTGGAACGCCGCTTCGTCGCCACGCTTGAGGGCGGCCAAGTCAGAGTCGTGCGACTGCTCACCCACTGACGGCCAAGAATAGGGTTCCGATCTAGACCAGACCACGGCCGTGCGCGTGATGTGCGCACGAGATTGCCCAACACGTCATCGATGCTTGGTGTCGCGGCCCGCGAAAACGTTACAGCCGGCGCAGCCTATGTCGGGGATTGGCGCCAATCGAGGGCCGGCCCGAGCTTCCGCTCGAGAAGTGCCGCCACCTCGCCGGGTTTCGGAAACCGGCCCGCCGACTTCTTGCTGAACACCACCTCGCCGTCGAGCGTCACCTCGAACCGGCCGTTGCTGCCACTCTGCAGCTCGATCGTGCGTATGACGGGCGCCCATCGGCTCAGTACCTCGGTGGCCAAGCTCACGGCCTGGTCAAGGTAATCTCAAGGCACGCAGTACTCGATGCGCGCCTCGTGCAGTGGGGTGATCACTTGCCGATCATAGAGACGGTCGGCCGGCCGGATCTACGAGCGGACTCCGCACGGCCACGAGATCGAGTGGGGGGAGATCGTCGAATGGGATCCGCCACGGCGGCTTCGGTATCGCTGGCATATCGCCACCGAGCCACGCCACGCGACCGATGTCGAGATCGTGTTTCACGAGCTGGCCGATTCGCACACTCGCGTCGAAATCGAGCACGGTGGCTGGGACAGGCTCGGCGAGAAGGGCCAGGCCTGGCGCGACTCCAACCATGCCGGCTGGGACGGCGTCCTGCCCGCATTCACGCAGCGCTGCGCGTGATCAGCTGAGGCGCGTCAACCTCCAGAGGCGTCCCGGTGGATAAAGCGGGTCGGCGGTGACGAGCGGAACGTCCAGCGCGTAGTCCCCGAGAACCATGTGCTCGGTGCCCTCTTTGGTGGCGGCCGGCAGCGGTTGGTCGACGATGATCGGACTGGCCTCGAGCCGCTGCCGAAGCACAGTGCCCGGCCATTCGACCAGGTCGACGTCGACGGTCGATACGAGATCCGTCTGGGCCCGCCAGGGAGTGCTATAG
>JBOHUP010000386.1:0-1635 GCA_050734615.1 Candidatus Dormibacteraceae bacterium
CGCCATGCCCGAGGCGCAAGAGGTCCCCCGAGTCAGCCCTCCCGTACGCGAACACGAACGGGAGAAGAAGGTCGAGGGAGCTGTTGCGGCCAAATCCGGCGCACGACGCGACGCCCACGACCACGGCCGGACCCAGGCGGCCCAGCCACAGCATGCTGCCGGGGTGCATCGGAGCGCCGAGCTGCAGGAGCTCACCGCCTGCGCCGGTGAGCTCTGCATAAGCTGGGTCGAGCGGGTCGATGGCTGATGCCCCGGCGAACAGGACGAGCTGAGCGCCGAGGCGCGCCGCCTCTTCGTAAGCGGCCGCCACCGCCGGGCCGGTGCGCGGCACCTCGCGCACCGCGAGCACCTCGGCGCCATACCAGCCGAGCTTGGCTGTGACCGCAGCGCGAAAAAGCTCGCGGGCCTTTGGCTTCAAGCGTTCGGTCGCCACCACGAACGTCTTCAGGGGCCGGAAGTCGAGCAGCTCGACCACGGGACCCTTCTCGCGGCAGAGCCGCTCCGCCTCCTCGACCAGGTGTCCTGGGACCGCGACCGGGGTGACCTTGCAGCCGGCGACCTCCTCGCCCTCGGCCACCGCCTGGCCGTCCATCAAAGTGAAGACCGAGATGTAGCCGAGCGCGTTGATGGCGTCGATGACCGCGCCGTGGATTCGCACGAGCCCGCGGCGTGTGGCGACCAGCCGGGTCTGGCTCTGGACCGGAGGCTTCGCTTCAAGGTTGGAGCCGGCAAGAGCGGCGGCCAGCCGGAGTGCGGCTTCGTCCTCATGCAGGTCCCCGGGCTCGAGCTCCAGCACGTGGACCTCTGCGGCCTGGCGCACACGCTCGAGGTGCTCGGGCCCCAGCACCGTCCCCTTTCGCAGGTCCGCGCCGAGATCGTGGACGAGCACCCGACCCAAGATGTCAGCCGCGGCTGCCGAGGAACCCTCTAGGCGCAGTGCTTTCATTTATTGAGAGCATATGGACTTGCAAAAGGTCAGCCTCTACAACACCTTCTCCCGCCGCAAAGAGGTGCTGAAGCCGGTGGTCGACGGTTTGGTCCGCATCTATTCGTGCGGACCAACCGTCTATCGGTACGTGCATGTCGGGAACTTGCGCACCTTCATGCTCCCCGACCTGCTGTGCCGCAGCCTCGAATACCTCGGCTATCGGACAGAGCAGATCATGAACATCACCGACGTCGGCCACCTGACCGACGACAGCTTTGACCGCGGCGAGGACAAGATGCTCGTGTCGGCGCGGCTGGAGAAGAAGTCGCCCGAGGAGATCGCCGCGTCCTACACGTCCGCTTTCATGGACGACGCCGCCAGGCTCAACATCCGGCGGGCGGCGCGCTATCCGCGGGCCAGCGACCACATCCCCCAGATGATCGAGCTGATCTCCCGGCTCATCGAGCAAGGCCATGCGTATGAGGTCGAAGGCACGGTTTACTACGACATCGCGACGTTCCCGGCTTATGGGCGGCTCTCGCGAAACACCACCGACAAGCTCCTGGCCGGCGCGCGCGGCGAGGTGGATCCCCGGAAGCGCCACCCCGGTGATTTCACGTTGTGGAAAGCGGCTGGTGAGCATCGCCTCCAGGTCTGGCCAAGCCCCTGGGGGCCAGGCTTCCCCGGCTGGCACATCGAATGCTCGG
>JBOHUP010000387.1:0-1640 GCA_050734615.1 Candidatus Dormibacteraceae bacterium
CCTATCCGTGGACCGGCTCGCTCAGCTGTTCGACCTCTGGCCCGCCATCATGATCCTGATCGGGCTCGAGCTGATCATCCGGCGCTCGATGCAAGGCAGGTCCGCGGACATCGCCGCGGCGCTCATCGTCCTCATCGCCGTCGCCGGCGCGGTGGTTTACGTCGCCGTCGCTCCGCCCTCGGCGACCAACCAGACCATGGACTCCTCCGACACGGTGGGCAATCTCGATCACGTCGGCCTGGAGATCGATGCCGGCGCGGCCACGATCACGATGGCTGGAAGCGATTCGCTGGCCGGGCAGCTGTACCACGCCCATGTCGAGTATTCGGGTGTCAAACCCGAGGTCAGCCTCGACCGCTCCACGAGCCGTCTACGAATCGAGCAGTCGACGAATGGAGTCGCCTTCTTCGAGAACCGGCATTTGGTCGTGACGCTGGACCTGAACCCAAAGGTTCGGTGGACGATCATGTCGAACACCGGCGCCGCCTCTGAGACGATGCGGCTGTCGGGCGTCAACGTCGGATCCGTCGAGATCAACACCGGCGCGAGCCGGGAGGACATCACACTCGGGCCTCCATCTGGAATCGTGCCGATCACAGTCAACGGCGGGGCGTTGACCGTCAACGTTCACCGCCCGAGCGGCGCGGCCGCTTCGGTTGCGGTGTCGGGTGGCGCGGTGAACCTGGACGCCGACGGGCGCCAATCACACGCGATCGGCAGCCTCAGCTTCGAGACTTCCAACTTCGGCGCCGCGAGCGATGGTTATCGAGTCGAGGTCAATGGGGGAGCCTGCTCGGTGACCATCGACACCGGCCCCGCCACCGGTTAGGCAGGCGCGCAGAAAGCGCGCCGCTCTAATCAAGTCGCGCGCCTGAAGCGCCGCTCTATTTGAGTCGCGCGTCGAGCGCGTTCATCCTCGCGCGATGCGCGGCTTCGGTGCCGACGGTGATCGCGGCCCGCAGGCCGCGTGCAGCGGCGCCGAGCATGGCGTCCAGCTCGGGGTCTCGAATCCCGGCGGCGTGCAGAACAGGGATCAGGGCCGCCGCACGCTCGGCACCGGCCAGCAACGAGTCCTGGTCAAAGCCGAGACGAAACATGCCCTCCGCCTCCCGCCACAGGCGGACGGCCAGGGCTTTCAGCTCGCTGCTGCCGAAATCCGCACACCGGCGTGCCGCGGCACCGGCCGCCGCGGAGACCAGCCTGGCTTCGAGGATCCGCCCGCTCGCCGCTGCGTTGGCGGCGAGCGCGGGGCACAGCCCGACCAGCTGCTGAGCGCCCAGCGGCACCCCGCGACGCTGGAGCTCGGAGATGGCCGCGGACGGCGGGGTCTCATCCGTCCGGTAGAGGTTCATCGACAGCTGGAGACGGCCCCCGGGCAGGGCGAAGACGAGCGCCTGTACACCGCGCACCCCGCCCGCGGACTCGCGCAGTGATCGGGCCAGCGCTCGCGCGCTGACGAGGTCGGCGCCTGGCAGCAGGACGTTGAACGCGACCAGCGCCAGGCGTGCGCCCACGCAGACGGCGCCTGCGGTGGGATGGAGGCCCGGGCCGCCGAGGCTGGGACGGACGCGGCGGGCGCGTATGTCGGCGAGCGTTCGGTCCTCGCCGTACCCGTAGAAATACACGGGCACCTTGAGCTC
>JBOHUP010000388.1:0-16094 GCA_050734615.1 Candidatus Dormibacteraceae bacterium
GGCCTGCTTCACGATCTTTCTCGACTACAAGGTCGTCAGCAAATATCTGCTGTTGCTTGCCGCGGTGTTTGCAGCGTACATTGTGGCGGCAATCCTGGCGCGCCCGGATTGGGGCGACGTCCTGCGCAGTGTGGCCGTGCCGCACGTGACCCTGTCGCCGAGCTTTTTGCTTGGGTCGGTGGGCATGCTCGGCACGACGATCACGCCGTATCTCTTTTTCTGGCAGGCGAGTGGTGAGGTTGAGGAGCAGCGCGGCGTGCAGCGCATTCGCCGCAGCAACGTTGACATCGCGGTCGGGATGATCTGGTCGAACGTCACCGCCTTCTTCATCATCGTGGCGACTGGCGCAGTGCTGTTCTCGCGCCACGCGCAGATCCGCACCGCAGCCGACGCGGCCCACGCGCTGGAGCCTGTCGCGGGCCACTACGCAACCGCCCTTTTCGCTGTCGGCATCATCGGCGCGGGATTGCTCGCGATCCCTGTGCTTGGCGCGTCGGCGGCTTTCGGCGTTGCGGGCCTTGCCGGATGGCGCCGAGGCCTGGGACGGCATCCGCGCAACGCACCGCAGTTCTACGTCGTGATCGGGGTTGCCTTCCTCATCGCCATGGAGCTCGCCATCTCATCGATCGATCCGATCAAGGCGCTCTTCTATTCCCAGGTCCTGGACGGCCTGATCGCGCCGGTGCTCATCGTCCTCATGCTGCTGGTCACTTCGAGCCGAAAGCTGATGGGCGACTTCGTCAACGGCATCTGGACCAACGTCATCGGCTGGGTTGCGGCGGCGACGATGATCCTGGCCGATGTCGCGCTCGTCTACGAGGTCGCCACCAAAGGGCTTCCGAGCTAGACGCGTAGCCCTCAATGGCGACGCGTTGCAGTAGCGAGGCACTTGGAGGGATCACCCGCGAACGGAAGCCCGCCGGCACGGCCGAAGGTTGGATCGGGCGAGCTGGCGTCTGAGATGATGCAGGACGCGCACCGCCTGGTGTCGCTCGAGATCGCGCTCGCGAGACAGGAAGTCAAGGACCTGGTGGTGGCCAATGCGATCGCGGTCGGCATGATGGCCGCGGGAGGCTTGCTCGTGATCCTCGCGATGATGGTCGCGGTGCCGACGCTGGTCGTCATCCTGGTGCCCTGGCACTGGCAGGCGGCCACGGCATGGATCGCTCTTTACACCGTGCTTGGACTGGCTTTCGCGCTGTCTGGGAAGTCGCGGTTACAGATCCAGCTGCCGGCGAAAACGATCGCCAGCTTGAAGGAGAACAAAGAATGGGCGCTTCGACGCATGAGATCGACCGTCAGATAAAGGAGACCCGCGACCGCATGGACGAGAACCTGGACTCGCTGGAGAAGCGCGCGACCTCGAGCGCCATGCGGTACGGCAAGGTGGCCGCCGCCATCCTCTGCGCCGCGGCGCTGGGCGGGGCAGGGTTCTTGCTGTACCGCCGCTTGCGCAAGCCGCAGCTCAAAGACCGCCTCCGGGGCATGTCCATGGGTTCGCTGCGAGACCTCGCGGACGAGGTGGCGGCGCGGCTGAAAAAGCCGCTACCCTCGCTGACGCTGACCGTCAGCGACCCTCGCGAGGAAGAGCCGGGCGTGTTCGAGAGCATCGTGCGCAGGGTGGCACCGGCCGTCGTCGGCACCGCTTCGACTGCGCTCATGGAACGAGTCAGCCGGCCGGCGCTCTCCGCCCGTGAGCGGGCTTCGGGCACCGCGCCGACTTTCGACTAGAGGTCGGGCATGCGCCGGCGCATTCAAAGCGCTGTCAGGCGTGCTCAGGCGACCGTGCCTTTCCGGGTCCTGAGCGCCTTCGGTGAGGGCCAGGCCGGCAACTTCGCGGCCGCGCTTGCTTTCTCCGGCTTCCTTGCGATGTTTCCGATGATCCTGGGCGCTCTCTCGATCATCGGCGTGGCGATCCGGGACCCGGCCACTGAAGCCCACTTCCAGGCTCTGATCGTCCAGATGTTTCCCGCGAGCGCCCAACCCGAGCTGCAGAAAGCGCTGCACGGTGTCAAGCAGTCCGCCGGCTGGATGGGTCTGCTTTCGATCGGCGGCCTGATCTGGAGCGCGAGCGGCATCTTCGGCACCATGGAGTTCGCGCTGACTCAGATATTCGGCACCAGGCAGCGCGACATGATCCGGCAGAAGCTCATGGGCTTCGTGATGATGGTGGTGCTGGTGGTGGCGATCGTCGTCACCGTCGGCGCGAACGCTCTTGCTGCCTTTGCCGCCGGCGCGGCGGGAGCTTTGCCAGCAGTGGGCTGGCTCCTGAGCTTCCTGGTCGGCGCCGTGGTGATGATCGCCCTGCTGCTCGTCCTCTACCGGTTCGTGCCCAACCGCACGTTCACCCTCAAAGAGGTGCTGCCGGGCGCGCTGCTCGCCGGGATCTTGATCGAGGTGCTTTCGCTCGCGTTTCCCCTTTACGGTCGCTTGGCCGGCAGGTTCAACACCTACGGTGCCCAGTTCGGCCTCTTCTTCCTCCTGGCCACGTGGTTCTATCTGCTCAGCGAGATGCTCTTGCTGGGCGCCGTCTACAACCGCTTCCGCATGGGCGACCCGTTCAAGAAGGGACTCATCGCCAGTCCAATGCAGGAGTCACGCCCGAGCAAGCGCCCTGTGGACGCCATCAAGCAAAAAACGGCGGATCCGGAAAAGACTCGGGACCAGGGGTCTGAACTGGTTCGGCGGGAGCCGCGGCCGGCCTTCCAGCGCGCGGTCCTCGGCCTCGTTGTGGCGGCCTCTGTGGCTGGCGGGGTTTTCAGGCGGCGCAGGCGGCGCACGACCGTCTGATCGTCTGAGGTCCTCAGCGAGGGCTCAGTAGACCGGCCCGACATGGGCGTTACCCATATGAGCGCCCCCAACGGGCCGCGTTTGAATCTGAAAGGAGGTTCTTTCGTTTGGGTACATTGATTTTCATCCTGCTTGTCGTCCTTGTGCTCGCGGTGCTCCTCGGAGCTGGCGGGTACAGCGTTCGGCGCTACTGGACCCCCGCGGGCTCAGAGGTCGTCGAGACCAGTGACACGACGGGCGGAGGCGCAGGTGCCGGCATAGCGGCCGCCATCCTTGCTTTTCTGGTGCTGATCGTCCTGTTCTTCGGCTTCACGCAGTGGAACTGGTTCGGCGCGCGGTCGAACATCGCACCGTCCCAGGGCACCACCGTCACGTCTCCGGCTCCGACCAGCAATTCGGGCGCAGGCGCCGGCGGAGGCACTGCCGCCTCGCCGATGGCGTCTCCGTCCTCTTCTCCCTAATCCTCCTCGAGGAAAGCTCAAAGGGCCGTGTTCTCTCGGGGACCGGCCCTCTTTCGTTCACGGGTAACCCGTCAACGAGCTGCGTTGCGAAATCAGGGGGACGGGGAATTTTTCACAAGGGGGGCCATGACATGGCAGCCACAAAGCGGAGTTCGCACAGCTTGACCACGCACCAGAAGGACCGCATGCCCGCCGGCACGTTCGCGTTCCCCAAAGAGCGCAAGGAACCTCTGAACGACGCGCGGCACGTCCGCAACGCGATCGCGCGATTCGGCCAGGTCGAGGGCGTCAGCGACGCCGAGAAGAACGCCGCTTGGCGGCGCATCCGGGCGGCGGCCCGCAGATACGGAGTCGAGATTTCGGCCAAGGGACGTCGGTAGTGACAGGTTCGACGTCGACGAGCCGATCGCGATCTCGCAAACCCGGGTAATCGCCCGTCCGCCCAGCGTTTTTCAGATGCAGGCAAGAATTCACGGCTGGCCGCCCCGGCGCTGCCTGGGACTTGAAGGTCGAGCTCGAAAGGAGGTAAAAATCAAGAGTGGTTGCGTTGATCGTTCTGATCCTGCTGCTGCTGCTCCTAGGTGGGGGCGGTCTGCTGGCACCGGCGCTTCACATCCTCTGGATTCTGCTCGTCATCGGGCTGATCCTGTGGGTCATCGGCTTCTTCATGCGCGGAGCCGAAGGTCGAGGCCGCTGGTACGGCTGGTAAAGCATTAACGACGGCTGCGGAGCGGCGCCCGCGCGGAGTGGGCGCCGTTCCTCTTTGCAGGTCTTCACGATCTGTAGTAGCAAGGCCTCGTACCGCTGTACGAAGACAGATTTCGGTCCCTGCCGATACTTGCCCGTATAGGTTTTGGGCTTGGCAGAGGGGATGGGGATATGGGCCTGATACAGCTGCCCTTCGGGTTCGGCGAGTGGAGAGACGAGCGGCGAGCGCTGCGCCAAGGGATGGCGGCTCCGCGCAGGGCGGGTCAGGCCTTGCGCGTCGTCGACCATGTCGCATCTCAAGCGAAATACTGTGCTGGATGCGCGGCCTTGATCGAGTTTGGCGCCGTGACCCGGGGGTCGCAGTCGTTCTGCAGCATCGAGTGCTCGCTCGGGGACGATCGCCCAGCCTAGATCGCGCCTCGCTCGCGCTTGGCGTGGCTTATCGTTGGGCCGGTGCGAGGGGTCCTTCTGTGGTGCGCGCAGAACCGCTGGCTTGCCGCCCACGCGCCGCAATGGGGATTTGCTCGCCGCGCGGTAAGACGGTTTCTGCCCGGCGAGGAATTTGACAGCGCACTGAAGGTGGCCGTCGATTTCAAGGCACAGGGGATCGGTGCGCTGTTCACGCGGCTGGGCGAGAACGTCACAGACCTCTCTGAGGCCGAGGCCGTGGTCAAGCACTACAAGGATGTGTTGGCGGCCTCGAGCGAGGTCGGCGCGGAAATCTCTGTCAAACCCACGCAGCTCGGCCTCGACATCGATCCAGAGGCGGCTTACGCGAACCTGGAACAGCTGGCGGTCGCCGCGGCCAGGGCCGGGTGCTTCCTGTGGATCGACATGGAGGGCAGTGCCTACACACAGCGCACGCTGGACCTTTACGCGCGCCTGAGGGCCAGGCATTCGCATACCGGCTTGGCGCTGCAGGCCTACCTGCATCGAACCGTCTCCGACGTCGTCAAGCTGCTGCCTCTCAGGCCCGCGATCAGGCTCGTCAAGGGCGCGTACGCGGAGCCGGCGGAGATCGCGTTCCGGGCCAAACGGGACGTCGACGCCAACTACCTGGCGCTTTGCGTCATGTTGCTGCCCGAGCTGAAGCGCAAGAATGTCCGCCTGGTCATGGGCACCCACGACGTCGACCTGGTGGCTCGGGTGTGGCGATTCGCGCAGGCGCTTGGCCTCGAGAGATCTGCGGTTGAGGTGAACATGCTGTACGGAATCCGCACTGACGAGCAGCACCGTCTCGCTCGCGAGGGCTTTGTCGTCAAGGACCTGATCGCTTACGGCGACGCGTGGTACGCGTGGTATTTGCGCCGCCTCGCCGAGCGTCCGGCCAACGTGATCTTCGCGGCCCGCCAGATGCTGCCCTGAACGCCGAAGTCCCCTCCGGTTGAGGAGGGACCTAGCTCCAGCCGCGAGCCTGGCCTAGAAAAGCGCTAGCCGGTGGCGAGGTCGCCGCCGGCTAGCGGAACCGACTACCTGCTGCGGCGCTCGGCGGGCTCCGGGACGTCCTCGGTCTCGGGCATGGCCGGGTTGGTCGAGGGTTTGTCCATCATGTCCGGCGCCTCGCCGTCACCCTCGTCGATCGGGTGTGCGCGCTCCTGGTGCTGCTTCAGCGCTTCCGAGTTGGGGAACTCCTGGTCGCAGATGTCGCATTTCACTGGGCATCGCCTCCTGAGCTGAAGTGTGAAGCGCCCGAACCTTGCGGCCCAGGCGCTTCAAACTGATAACGCGCCCCTCCGCCGACCTACCGGCACGTGGGTTGCGTAGGCCCTGGGGGCTCGGGCGCGGTCAGGCCGCTCGGACGTGGTTGAGCGCGAGCTGCTGGGTGACACGCGACCGGGAGGGTTGGGCCGCGGAGGACGCGCCCAGATATTCGAGCGCCCATTTCCGGCCTCGCGCGATGAGCTCATTGGTCCGGCTGAAGTCCGCTGGGGAGACGGACGGGAGATCGAAGGTGGGGAGGACGTGAATGGCCGCTCTGTGGCAGTTCATCGCCACCTCTGCGTCGAGCTTCTGCTCCACGAAGCGGGCCAGCGCGTACAGGGCCATGCCCAGGGCGTTGGTCGGTTCCTGGTGCAGCCACGGGTAGCCGACCGGCAGCACGTATATCTCGGTGGCGCCAAGCTCGATCGCGGCGATGATCGGCGTGTGGTTGGCCACCCCGCCGTCGATGAGGTCGCGCTTCCCGATCGTCACCGGAGGGAAGACGCCGGGGATCGCCGAGCTGGCCAGCAACGCAGGAATCGCCGGGCCCGAAGAAAGCACGACGGCTCGACCCGTCTTCAGCTCTGTCGCCACGACATGCACCGGCACGACCGCGTCCTCGAGACGCTTGTATGGGAAGTGCGTTTCCAGGATCGTTCGCAGGTTGGAGTTGGAGATCAGGTGGTTGCTTCGCCCCAGCAGGCCGCGGGCGCCTGCCCACGGGCTCAACGGAAAGACGTCGTTGCGCCGCAAGCCCATCCAGATCTGGCCCAACTCCATGGCGCCGTCGTGGTCGGGGCGTCCACCAATCCACGCGGCGTTCAGGGCGCCCACCGAGGTTCCGATCAACAGGTCGGGCCGGATTCCGGTCTCGGTCAGGACCTGAAGCATCCCGACCTGGATGGCGCCCAGGCTTCCCCCACCGGAGAGAACGAACGCGACCTTGGCTTCGACCGCGCCTCGCCGTCGAGGCGTGTGGCCGCTCATCAGAGCTGCCGAGCTTGCCTCGACATCAGGCCGCCTGCTCGGTGTCGCGCCTCTCGGCCCGCTTCGTGCGCAGGTTCTCGAGCATGACCGCCTGGTCAACGCGATCCCAAAGCCGCCAGTCCGACTCCGAGCGCCAGACTTGGTCGAACAGGGATTCGAGCTGGGATTGCAGATCGGGTGCGTCGGATCGGGTTTTGAATCTCATGTCGTTCTCCTTTCGTTCCTAACACCAAAACGCGCACGAACCCGATTCCCGACTACCACCATTGGACGGATTTCCGATTCCACCGTTGGACGGTCAGCCCGTCACCCAGACCGGTGCGGACGTCGGGTCCAGGCCGACGTTGGTCGTGATGGCCGTTGGTGTGGGCATCCCGGACGTGTGCACCGTCCAGAGTTGGAACGTCCCGCCCGGAGTCGCCGGGGCGAGGTATGCCACCTCATTTCCATCCGGTGAGAAGGTGGGCGACGATACCACCTGGCCGGTGACCAGGGCGGCGGGCGCGCCGACGGCAAATGTCGCGGGATCGAAGGTGGCCACGTCCAGCTCCGCGGACAGGTTCTGGCCCTTGCTGCAAACCATCGCGAGGTGCTTCTGGTCGGCCGAGATCGCCGCCTGAGCACAGTCGAGCGCGGGATCCGTCAGCGCAACGCCGACGCTTCCAGGCCGGGTCTGCAGCCAGAGCTGGGAATGTACATTCGACTGGTCGTCGAAGGAGAACTTCGTGAAGATCAGCCCACCTGAGGCCAGTGGCACGGGGTTGACGTCCCCGCCGGTGTATTCGCCTGGATAAGTCCATTGGACCCAGGCCTGGGAGGCCGCGCCTGGCGCGCTGGCAAAGATGGCAAGGTCGACGCGGTAGCTGTTGTACGGATCTTTGGGGTCGAAGTCATAGAAGAGCCGGCTCCCATCCGCGCTGAACCTGGGATAGAAGACCCAGTGATTGCCCTCGATCTGGGGTGAGGAGCCGTTGATCAGGTGGGAGAGAACCCTTCCACCTGTCGTCATCAGGTACAGGTCCGACCAGTTGTCGTATCGCCTGACGACCACCAGCTCGGTGCCGTCGGGCGAAACCGCGGGCTGCGTCCATCCCGACTCCGACGTCAGCCGTGTGAAAGCCCCGTGCTTGAACCGGTAGAGCGCGCCGCCCTGGGCCACGACGATGGTGCCTGGAAGCGCCGGCCCCGAGGTCTGGTTCGGCCGCTGCACTGCCGATTGGCCGGCTCTCAGGTATCCGGCAGCGTGATAGACGCCGAGGCCGAAAGCGAACATTGCGACCGCCAGGACGAGCGCGGCCAGCCAGCGCGACATGGCGTGAGCGCCCGCCGTTGGATGCCGGTCGATGGGGACGCCCATCAGGGGAAGGTCTGGTGGACGAGCGGCAGGATCGCGGACCAGTCGGGAAATACCACGTCCTGACCGGCCGCGTAACCCTCCGTTGTGTACGGAGGCAGCAGGACCACGCGGTGGATGTTGTCGCCCTGGAAGCCGCTCGAGACGGAGACCAGCTGACGGAGCCGGTCGAGTCCGATGCTAGTCTTGATCTCACCGTTGAACGCACTTGCCAGCGCCGGCAGGTCGGCCAAGTTCAGGTGTGAAGCTTCGGATTTGATGGCGAGGAGCACCTGCTGCTGGCGCTCAGACCGGGCGAAGTCGCCACGCAGGTCGCCGTGGCGTGAGCGGACGAACTGCAGGGCGTGCACGCCGTCCAGGTGAGCTGCACCCGGCAGAACGGCGACGCGGTAATAGGCATAAGGGTCGCCTGTGCTGCTTAGATCAGAAGGATAGAAATCATCCATGACCGGATTAGTGACCATGACGTCGACTCCGCCAAGCTGGTCGATCAGCTTGACCAGGCCGTTGAGGCCGATCCAGACGTAGTCGTCGATATGCACCTTGAAATTGCTCTCCACGACCGCGATCGCGCCTTGCGGCCCTCCGGTGGCGTAAGCGGTGCTGATCTTGCCCATGCCTTCGTTGGGGATCGGCACCCACAGGTCGCGTGGGATCGAGAGCATGGTCGCCCGCTTGGTGACGGGGTCGATCCTGAGCAAGATCATCGATTGCGTGTTGACACGGTCTGTCGGGAACTTCGAATCGTCGTCGGACCCGAGCAGGAGCACCGTGAAGGGCTGGCCCGGTCCCTGAACCGGATTCAAGTTCTGAATCGGCGCCGCGGCCGAGCCGGAGCTGATGACGGTCGAGCCGGCGGTCTGCAGCAAAGGCAGGAAATACGCCCCGAGGCCGGTCAATCCGGCCAGCAGGAATCCCGCCGCTACGATCAGGACGCGTGGCATTTTCTCGGGTCGGATCCTCCACCCGAGCAACGCATGAGTCGGTCCAAGACCCCGCCATCAGGCGCGGCCGGCACGGGGGCGCTGACCGGGCGGTGAAGAGGCTGTTCATCCTGGTCGGCGTGGCTCTCCTGCTCGGCAGCGAGGCCTGGCTGCCGTCTGCGCCTAAGCCTCCGCTGGCCGGTTTCAGCTTCAGCCCGCTCATCTCCGCATGGGCGCATCGGAATCCGCAAACCGACCTGGCGGTGCTGCTCGACACCACCAATCCGGATCTCGTTCGGCTCCCGATTTATTGGGAAGATGTGGAGCCAACCGCCGGCCAGCTCGATTTCTCACAGATCGACGCTCTGCTCGCAGTGGTGGCCGGCCACAACCAGACTGCCCCCAACCCTACCCGTGTGGTGCTGACCATCGGCGCACGCAACTTCCTGTATCCGGAGCTGCACGAGCCCTCGTGGGCGGGGCCGCGAAACCAGCCTGCGCTCAACAACATGCAATCTGCGTACGCATATCGCGCCTACTTCGACACCAGCGTCGAGCGCTACCGCGGGTCGCCACTCCTTTATGCGTGGCAGGTGGAGAACGAGCCGCTGGATTACGTGGGTAACGATTCCACGGGTGATGACCAGATCAAGGTCGCGCAGCTTGATTGGGAGGTCGCCCAGGTGCATCGACTGGATCCGGGGCACAAAGCTGTGACGACGACCTTCGACGGCTGGAACGTCGCTGTGGACGAGCTTCAGGTGTACGCCACGCCAGCCCTATGGCTGCTTGGCGGTTACCCGAGCGGCCATCCCGAACAGGCGCTCGAGACAGGGGACGCTCTCGGCCTGGACATCTACCTCGATGCGCCGTCAACGCCGCTGCGCTTCACGAGCGTGGCACTGCGCCAGGCGTGGAAGGAACAGGCCGTCGATTTCTGGGTCGCTCGGGCCCAATCAATGGGCAAGACCGTTTGGCTGACGGAAATGCAGGCCCAGCCCTGGTACAACGTCCCCGGGAACTTCACCCCCGCCGATTTGATCTCGAGCGCGCGAGGCTACCGACAGGTCAACCTCCAGGTTGTGCTCATGTGGGGGGTCGAAACGTGGCTTGAAGACCCGGCGTGGCTGGCCGCCGGCGCGAGGGCGATGGCCATCCTACGCAGCAAGTAAAGGCGCGAGCGCGACCGTCAGCTCGCGGTGAGCCGGTGCCGGTTCGCCGTAGTCGTCGCGTACGACCCGGAGGACGCCGTCAGGTGCAAGGTCACCCTGTACTCTCCATAGCTCGGGGCTGCGGTCGCCGTCTTGCCGCTCGTGCACGCGCTCGAGATCGTGACCTTGATCGTGGTGGTGGCGCCGGCGGCCACGCCGGCCGGCGTGAACGTTGCGCTGCCGGCGTTGTAGGTGTCCCCGACCTTCTCGAGCCATCCTCCCTTGACCGCTTCGAGCTTCATCGACGCGGTCACCGACTGGATGGTCACGGCGCTCGAGGTCGGATTGTGCGCGTCGATGCTCACGTGCAGCTGGTAAGGCGCGTTGTTCGACCCTGTTGGGCAGGTGTAGGCGGTGTCGTCCACCAGCGCACGGCCGACGCTGAAAGTCGACGGGCTCGAGGAGCAGGCGATGGTCACGGACAGTGCGCACAGGCACGTCAGCGCCGACCATATGACCCGTCGAGTCAAGCGCGCCGGCCTCGCTCGGTCGCGCTGGCGACCGCCAGCAGACCGCTGAGCACGCCTCCCTCGAACAGGCCGTAGAGGATGGATCGCAGCAGCGGCTGGTTGAATGGGCCGATATTGATGAGCAACATGACCACCGCGAACACAGGAAACGAGATCGCCAGTTGGATCCAGGTCTCAAGCTTTTCCCACCAGAGAACGATCGGGGGCGGCCTGTCGTGCCCAGCGCGGCGATTGTTGCGTGGTGCTCCCATCGCCCCGGATCATAGGTGGTGATCCCGAACAGGGCGTCGAGAACGCTCAAGGCCGCCGCCCTCCTTTTATGCATGGCGGCATGCGACCCGGTAATGGGCACCGGTGCAGGCAACCCGCCCGACCCATCCCACTACATCAAGTCCAACCCGTCAGACCGGACAGTCGTCATCACCCTCATCGCGGGGTATCCCGCCAGCGACTTCCAGTTCAACTACAACGGCTACGGGAGCGGAGCCCTCGTCGTGACCATCCCCGTCGGATGGACCGCGACCATCCAGTGCGAGAACCACGGGACGGTCCCCAACTCCTGCGCCGTAGTCTCGGGCCGGGACGATACGAGACCGATCCAACCTGCTTGGTCGACGCCGGACCCCGTACGCGGCCTCGACCCCGGAAAGTCGGCAAGCTTCGAGTTCGCACCCACATCTCCCGGCAGCTACCGCATCGCCTCCTTGGTCGGTGGCAACGAGGCCAGCGGCATGTGGGCGGACCTCGAGGTCACAGCCTCGGGCAAGCCTGGGCTTGCGGCTCCAGGCAGCTGACCGAGCCTTCGGATCGACGTGTTGTTGCCTGCGCCTGAGGCGCGCGCGCAAGGGCCCAGGCTGGACATCCTGGCCATCCATGCGCCGCCGTTGGGCGTCGCTCGGGGCGCGACGCCGCGCACAGTGGATTCTTTGCGTTCTTTCGGTTGATCAAGATCTTCCACTCAACCCTCTTGATCCACGACCACGTCCATCCGTACGGGCGGAGCCAGCCGCGCCTCGTCATCGGCTCGACTTGGGTCGTCAACGCAGTGCCGTCGAGGCTGATCGAGATCTAGAGCGCCAGGGAGATCCCGATGCCGTCGGCGATCGCCCGGTC
The DNA here is from genome assembly GCA_050734615.1 of Candidatus Dormibacteraceae bacterium. Classification (GTDB taxonomy): domain Bacteria; phylum Chloroflexota; class Dormibacteria; order Dormibacterales; family Dormibacteraceae; genus DASXBJ01. The sequence continues at coordinate 11,719 of JBOHUP010000388.1, forward strand.
GTAGACCAGGCGCGCCGTGGCGGCATCCTCGACGGCGTGCCCGGTCGACTTGTACAACGTGATCTCGCCGGGTGAGCGCCGGCCAGGGCTTTTGCCCGCGAGGACCTCACCGAGTTCTGTGACGTCCTCAGGCTTCATTCCCTGGAGCTCGACCGCGCCGGCCGGGGGAGGAGTGCTGACCGCACCGCGCCATTCAACGAACACGTGGCTTGCCGCGATGGTTTGGGGGTCGACCTCGGGTCCCCACGTGCCGCCGACCGAGCTCACGTGCGCACCCACCTTCAACCACTCGCGTTGAATCACCGGCGACCTGGCGTCGGTGCAGCACGCCACGACGTCCGCGCCGCGAACCGCCTCTTCGTAGGATGCAGCCACACGCGCTCGCGGGTGGCGGGCCGCGAGCGCTGCGGCGTGGCTCGCATTTCGCGAAGCGATGCGAATCTCTTTGAAGTCGCGGACCTTCGGGAAGGTTTCCAGGTGGGACCAGCCCTGGACGCCGGCACCCAGGATGGCAAGCACCGAGGCGTCGTCGCGCGCAAGAACGCGGGCCGCGACGGCCGCCGTTCCGCCCGTGCGGATGGCTGTGATGTACGTGCCGTCCATGACGGCGAGCGGAGTGCCGGTCGCCTCATCAAAAAGTGCGATCAAACCCTGGTGCGAGGCCAGCCCGCGGTCGTGGTTCGACGGGAAGACGGACACCAGCTTCACCTCGAGCGCGACGCCAGGCACATAACCGGGCATGGCGCCGAGTATGCCGAGCTCACCGACACGAGCGCCCGCGCGCGGAGGCACCGACGTCGCGCCTGAGGAGAACGCCACGAGCGCGCCGCTGAGTGCGTCGAGCATCGCGTCCACATCCAGCAGTCGCTCCACTTCCGTTCGGCTCAGGTACAGCAGCGTGCCCACCGCCGCGATGATAGGCGGTAATGCGGGAGTTCCTGCGCAACGGCAAGCTGCTGACCTTGATGTTGGGTCACCTCACGGTCGACAGCTATGTGGGAGTCATCCCGGTGCTGTACCCGCTGCTGATCCACCGGTTCAGCCTGAGCCTGGCGACAGTGGGTCTTGTCAGCCTCGCCTACAGCGGGTCCGCGTCGGTGTCGCAGCCGTTGTTCGGCCTCCTGGCCGACCGCTTCGGAACGAGATTGACCGGTCTCGCGCTGGGCTGGACCGCGCTGACGTTTGCGCTGGTGGGATTCGTCGACACCTTTCCCCTCCTGCTGGGGTTGGCGCTGCTCTCAGGCCTGGGTTCCGGCGCCTTTCACCCGTTGGGCGCACTGGACGTGCGCGCGCTGCTGCCCGTATGGCGGCGCAGCTTTGGCATGTCCATCTACGTGACGGCGGGGACGGTCGGCGTAGCGCTGGGTCCGTTGATCGGGATCGTGGTGTTCGGAGCCTTCGGCGTCCACGGCACCGGACTGCTCGTCCTGCCGGGCCTCGCCACCGGCGGCTACCTGCTGTGGCGGATGCGCGGCCGGGTGAGGGCGGCAGCGCGTGGCGCGAGGTCGGCGTCGTCGCCCGCCGCCGTCCCGGTGTTCGCCCTGGCGATGGTGATCGGCGTGATGATGTCGCGCAGCTGGACTGTGAACGTCTTCCAGGCCTTCACTCCCACCTGGTACCAACAGATGGGATACGGGCCCGCCTTCTACGGTCCGCTGGCCACCACCCTCGTTCTCGCCAGCGCTGTCGGCACGGTTGGGTGCGGCACTCTCGCGGACCGATACGGACGGCGCACCGTCATCCTGGTCACGCTCGTGCTGAGCATCCCGGCGGTCCTGCTCTACACCATGTTCCCGGGACCATGGGCCTTCGCCAGCGCGATCCTGATCGGATTCCTGGCCGCATCGACCGCGCCTCTGATGCTCCTGATGGCGCAGCAGCTCATGGTGGCGCGAGCGGGCTTGGCGTCCGGGCTGGTCATGGGACTGGGTTTTGTCACCGGCGCGATCGGGATCCCGATCAACGGCGCGATCGCCGACTCGATCGGCCTGCAGAAATCCCTGATGACGCATGTGATCCTCGTGATCGTGACCATCGGCATCGCCTGGTTCCTGCCTCGCGAGGACGAGATGGAACGCTACGCCGTGAAGCAGGAACCGCTGCGCGCGGCCACGAGCGAGCCCTCACCACTTTGAGCCTGCAATGAAATGGTGCTGACCACCGACGACCAGATCGAGATCGATGTCCGCGACGATGCGGTGGCGATGACGCGCCTTTTCACGCTGCCGGCCGGCGCGCGGCTCGACGCCCTCGCGAAGATGCGCCGGCTCTCTTCGTTTGACGAGGGAGCGATGGGACTTCTGAAGCAGATCCACGAGAAGGGCGACGGCTTCCGCGTGCACGTCGACGATCACCGTTACGCGCCCGCGCTGCGCCGCCTCATCGAAGCCGACGCGTGGGGCCAGCTGCGCCGCGACCTGGCCCGCGCATGGGAATACCAGCGCTCGATGCTGCCCGGGATCCGCCACCCGGACAAGATCGAGGTCGTGCTGACTCTCGGCAACCCGGACGACCCGCTCTTCATCGAGCGGACGCTCGGGTACTACGGTATGGGCGCCACCCCGGGAAGCATCTGGCTCGTCGCATGGCCGACGGACTACAACATCACCCGGATCGGCGCATGCGGCGTGCACGAGCTCGCGCACAATTTGCGCACACCGAACGTCGAGGTGGCCTTCAACCTAGCGGAGTGGGTGATCCAGGAAGGAATCGCGGAGGTCTTCACGGCAGAGATCTGCGGTCCCGACTCGACGGGAGGCTGGTACGCGGGCGTCACGGGGACCGACCTGGACGGCGCGTTCGAGAAGGTCACGGCCGCGTTCGGCACCGGGAGCAGGTTCAGCGACTGGACGCCCTACGTCCTTGGCGACCAGGTCGCGGAGCGGATGGGCGCCAGGCCGGCCGGGATCCCGCACATGGGCGGCTACGCCGTCGGACGCCGGATCGTCGAGCGCTACCTCCAGGCGACCGGGTTGAAGGCGGCCCATGTCATCGTGCGCCCGACGTCGGAGATCCTGGCCGGTGCGGGGGTCGGAAAAATGTCAGGCTGACTTGCCGCCGCTGACGTAGAGACCGGCCGCGTAGGCGATCAGGGCGATGGCGAAGAAGGCGGCCATCACCATCGAGCTGAAGTCCTCGTGATAGTTCAAAAAGCTGCCTCCGTTGAGGCCGGCCACGAGGATCGCGATCGCGCCGATCACGGCCGCCCACGTCACTCCACTCTTTCGAAGCCTGACCGCGCGAGCGAGGACCCCGAACCCGGAGATCACCAGCAGCAGCCCCACGATGGCGTGGACGACGAGCAGAATCGGGCCGTGCAGGATCGCCCACGTCACGCTCTGCGCCACGCCGGTGAAGAATTCGGATGGATTCGATCCCGGATGGTTCTTGGGGACGGTGACAAAAAGGTTCACCGCCATGCCGAGCAGAAACTGAATCACCAGCAGCACGATGCCCGACAGAAACCCCGATCGAAACCGGTTGAGCTCTCGCGCGGCGTCGTTCACGACAGTCAAGTTTAGGCACCGCTAGCATCGGCTAGGTGTTGAGCCACAGCCTTTACGAGCTCGTCGGTGGGGAAGCGACTTTCCGCCGGCTCGTGAAGCGCTTCTACACGGGCATCGCGACGGACCCGCTGCTCCGCCCGCTGTACCCCGAGGAGGACCTGTCGGGCGCGACCGAACGCCTCACCCTGTTCCTGGTCCAGTACTGGGGCGGCCCGACCATATACAGCGAGCAGCGAGGCCACCCGCGGCTGCGGCTGCGCCACCAACCGTTTGCGATTGGGCCGGCGGAGCGGGACGCCTGGCTGCATCACATGACCGAAGCGGTCGATTCCCTGGAGCTCGCGCCCGCGGCGCGCAAGGCCCTGCTCGACTACTTCGAGCGCGCCTCGACCTCCATGATCAACCGGCCGGCTCCGACTTGACCGGTACTGGGGCCCCGGCGGGCTGAGGACTGGCGGCGGGATCTGGTGGGACAAGGTCCTTCGCCACGATCTGGGACTCCTCGAGCTCGAGGGCAAGGCCATGTCCACTGGCCTTGGCTCGGCGCAGCGCCGCTCGAAGCCTGGGGATCTGCTGCCGCAGCGGTTCCTCCACCCAGTCGAACGCAATGACCCGTTCGTTGACCTCCCAGAAAAGACCCTGGTGCATCGACTCCATGCGGTCCAGGGCCGCTTCCACGAAATCGGGCGGCGCGGCGGCGATCCCCTCGACAAGGACGTGCGCTAGGTCGCGGTCGTCGGATGCCATGGCCCAGAAGGTCAGCTTGGCGACGCCTTTGAACAGGCCGTTGAGACCGATCGGCTTGGCGTTGGGGATCAGATCGAGCAGGTTGCGCACGAGCAGCCGTGCCAGCCGCCTCGTGACCTCTGG
>JBOHUP010000389.1:0-3883 GCA_050734615.1 Candidatus Dormibacteraceae bacterium
GTGTTGAACGCGTACATCTCCTCGAAGCTGCCGCCGCCGCGCGCGAGCACGATCACGTCGGCGAGGGCTTCCTGGTTGCAGCGCCGCAGCGCTCGGGCCACGCTCATCGGCGCCGCGGCCCCTTGCACCTGCACGGGGTACACGACCACGCCCATGTTGGGGTATCGCTCCCAGATCGTCTCCTGCAGGTCGTGGATCACCGCCCCGGTCGGCGACGTGAGCAGCGCCACCGCACGGGGCAGGAACGGAAGGGGGCGCTTGCGGGAGGCGGCGAAAGCGCCGTCGGCTTCGAGACGGCGTTTGAGCTCTTCGAGCCGAGCGCGCAGCTTGCCGACGTCGTCGAACTCGACCTGGTCGACGATGAAACGGATCGTGCCGTACTGCGTCCAGTAGTCCACCCGTCCCCGGAAGATGAAGACCTGTCCGTCCTCGGGAAGCGACGTGACCCGGCGGGCGTCGTCCGCGTAGATGAAGGCGTTGATCAGGCTCTGCCCGTCGCGGATGGCAAAGCTGTAGTGGCCCTTGGCACCCTGCTTCATGCCGCTGACCTCGCCCTTGACGAGAAGCGCGGTCAGCGGGCGCAGCTCGCGCCGGATCTCGTTGGCGAGCTCGGTGACGGTGAAGGGCCGCTGAGCTTCTTCAGGCCGCTGCACAGTTGGCTAGCTTACGGATTGACGGGGCGCCTCGATCACCCGCCGATCTGTGACATCGATTTCGCCGGCTTGATGAAGCCGGGCTGGTTGATGAGGTGGCCCTCCTCCTTGCGCCAGACAGCGGTTTCGATGACGCGGCCCAGATGATCGTCGGAGACACCAGAACGCATGAGGTCGCGCAGCGGTGTCTCGGACAGGGAGAACAGGCAGGTGCGCAGCCCGCCCTCGGCGGTCAGCCTGACGCGGTTGCAGGAGGTGCAGAAGGCCTGGCTGACGGACGAGATGAAGCCGATACCGCCAGGAGCGCCGTCGGCGAACTTGAACTTCGTCGCCGGGCCGGGCCTGGGGTCGCTGACCGGGACGAGTGGGAAGAGGTCCTCGATCTGCTCCTGGATGCGCAGGCTCGGCACCACCTGCTCATTGGTCCAGATGTTGTCGCCGTCGAGCGGCATGAACTCGATGAAGCGCACCTCGTAACCCTTCTCACGCGCCAGGGTGGCGAAGTCCACGACCTCGTCGTCGTTGTGACCCTGCATGACGACCATGTTCAGCTTGATCGGCCACAGCCCGGCTTCCCGCGCCGCCTCGATACCATCCATCGTCCGCTTGAACTGGTCGCTGCGGGCGATCTCGTGAAAACGCTCCATGTTCAGGGTGTCGAGCGAGATGTTGATGCGCTTCAGCCCGGCCTCCTTGAGGACACCGGCCTTCTCGCGGAGCAGCACGCCGTTGGTGGTCATCGTGATGTCGAGCGTCGGGTCGATCGCGTTGATCATGCCGACCAGCTCCTCGACCCTGACCCGCACGAGCGGCTCGCCGCCGGTGATGCGGATGGTGCGCACGCCGTAGCGCTCGACGAAGATTCGCGCGAGGCGCACGATCTCCTCGAACCGCAGTATGTCGTCGCGCTTGAGCCACTTCAAGCCCTCCGCCGGCATGCAGTAGATGCACCGGAAGTTGCAGCGGTCAGTGATCGAGATCCTGAGGTCGTCCGCGACCCTGCCAAACGAGTCTCTTAGCGGCCCGGAACCCATTTGGTCGATGATAGCCGCGATGGGTTACGAGCACATCCAGGTCGAGATCGAAGCCCCGATCGCGACGGTGACGCTCAACCGGCCAAAGGTCCTCAACGCCCTCAGCCCGGATCTGATCCGCGAGGTCAACGAGGCCCTGAGAGAGCTGGACGCCGACGAGCACGTGGGGGCCGTGGTGCTCACCGGCGGTCCCAAGGTCTTTGCCGCGGGCGCCGACATCGCCGACATGGCGGACCGCAGCGCCGTCGAGCAGCTGCGCCGTGACCAGACCGGGCGCTGGGCGGGGATCGCCGCGTTCGGCAAGCCACTGATCGCGGCCGTGAACGGCTATGCGCTGGGCGGTGGCTGCGAGCTGGCCCTCATGTGCGACCTGATCATCGCCGGCGACTCGGCCCGATTCGGCCAGCCCGAGATCAACCCGGGCATCATCCCTGGCGCCGGCGGGACTCAGCGATGGCCGCGAACCGCCGGCAAGTACGCGGCGATGGAGGCGATGCTTTCAGGCGCCGCAGTGACCGCGCGCCGCGCTTATGAGCTCGGCCTGGTCAACAAGGTGGTACCGGCCGAGATGGCCGTGGAGGTCGCCAAGCGCATGGCGCGGCAGCTGGCGGAGAAGCCGCCCCTCGCGCTGCGCATGGCCAAAGAGTCGGTCCTGCGGGCTTTCGAGTCGCCGCTGTCCGAAGGACTGGCCGCTGAGCGCAAGAACTTCTATTTCCTGTTCTCGACGGAGGACCAGAAGGAAGGCATGCACGCATTCCTCGAAAAGCGCAAGGGCGTTTTCAAAGGCAGGTAAGGGTGGCGACTGAAGTCGAACAGCACGTTGCGGTGCACGTCCATGACGGAATCTGCATCATCCAGCTGAACAGGCCGGAGAAGATGAACGCCATCGGCGCGGTCACGCGCCGGCAGCTCGGCGACGCCATCAAGCAGGCCGAGCGCGACGAATCGGTGCGCGTGGTCGTGCTCACAGGATCCGGCCGAGCCTTCTGCTCCGGCGCGGACGTCACAGAGATGGTCGGGGACGGCGGGATGCGGACGCCGGAGGCCGTGGGCAACGTGCTGCGCACCGAGTACATGCCGATGCTGACCCGCCTGCGCACCATGCCCAAGCCGGTGATCGCCGCGTTGAACGGCCCGGCCGTCGGCATTGGCGCAAGCTACGCGCTGGCGTGCGACATCCGCATCGGGGTCCCGGAGGCCTACATCCTCGAAGCCTTCGTCAACATCGGCCTTGCGCCCGACGGCGGCGTGAGCTGGCTGCTGCCGCGCCTGGCGGGAACCGGCATCGCTTACGAGATGTTCTTCACGGGCAAGCCGCTCCAGGCGGTGGACGCCCACCGGCTGGGGGTGATCAACCGCCTGGTCCCGGCCGACCGGCTCGAGGCGGAGGTGACGGAGCTGGCCGGTCACCTCGCCTCGCAGCCGAGGCTGGCGATGGCCGCGGCCAAGCGCGCCGTCAACCACGCGCTGGAATCCAGCTACGAGGAGGCCCTCGAGTTCGAGTCGTACTTGCAGGAGGCGCAAGCGGGAAGTCAGGAGTTCGCCGACGGAGTGCAAGCGTTCCTGGCTCGAAGGCCGGTCAGGAAGTGATCAAGGCACTGCCGCGCCTGCGGAGAAGGTAGCGCGCGGCGCCGGATGGGAGGCCCGACCATGATCGACGCCGTCATTGTTGCCACCGCGCGCACGCCGATGGGCCGCTATGGCGGCCAGCTCAAAGATGTGCGCCCCGATGACCTCGCGGCGATCGTGCTGAGAGAGCTCTGCGAGCGGGCGCACGTGAAACCGTCCGAAGTCGAGGACGTGATCATGGGCTGCGCCAACCAGGCCGGCGAGGACAACCGCAACGTCGCTCGCATGGGACTGCTGCTCGCGGGCTTTCCGGTCGACGTGCCGGGTCAGACCGTGAACCGGCTGTGCGGCTCGGGGATGCAGGCGACGATCGCGGCGGCCCGTGAGATCCAGGCCGGCGGCGCCGACATCGTCATCGCCGGCGGAGTGGAGAGCATGACGCGTGCGCCGTGGGTCATGCCCAAGCCGGATGGTGCTTACCCGCGCGGCCCGCAGACCGTGTACGACACCGCACTCGGCTGGCGGCTGGTGAACCCGAAGATGGCCGAGATGTACGGGACTCTGCAGATGGGGGAGACGGCCGAGCGCGTGGCGCAGAAGTACGAGATATCGCGTGAGGACCAGGAT
>JBOHUP010000390.1:0-11142 GCA_050734615.1 Candidatus Dormibacteraceae bacterium
GCTCGGTAACTGGGGGCGGCGGTCGGTGAAGAGGCTTTCGCCGAGCCTCCAAGCGCGGTATCCGTCACCCCGGGCGTAGATCCAGATCGGCTGCGATCGAGGCTGGGCTCGGTTCGGAGAACACTTCGCGTCTGAGCAGACGGATGCCGAAAATCACGGTTCCCGCGACGGCGGCGCCGATGGCCATCGCCCACGGAGCGCCGAAGAGCGTGGCCAGGGCTCCGGCTTGCATGCTGCCGACTGGCCCGACGCCGATCAGGGCCTGCGCGTAGATGGCCATGACGCGCCCGCGCAGGTGATCGGGTGTGATCGTCTGGATTCGGTTGTTGGCGGTGGCCACGAACGAGATCTGGCAGTAGCCTGCGACGAAAAGCGTCAGCAGCGACAGCACGAACACCCTCGAGATCGAAAACGAAAGCAGCGCGCCGACCCAGATCATCGCCATCCACAACTGGCGGCGTGGATCCGCGCCCAGGCCCGGGACGAATGCAAGGGTGAGCGCTCCCAACAGGGCGCCCAGGCCCATCGAGCCGATGAGAAACCCAAAGCCCTGCGCGCCGACATGCAACACCTGGTCGGCGAATAGAGGGATGAGGGTCAGGCGGTTCATCGCGAACAGCGAGAAGACCGCAACCGCGATCAGCAGCATACCGACGGTTGGCTCGTATCGCGCGTAACTCGCGCCTTCGGCCAGGCGCCTTGTCCAGGGCTCCTCGCGCCGCTCCTGCACGACGTTGGGGAGGTTGCGCATCAAGAGCAATGCCCCGATGGCTGCGAGGTAGCTGAGCGAGTTGGCGAGAAAACAGATCGGCAGGCCGATCGCCGCGATCAACACGCCGGCCACCGCGGGGCCGATCACGGCGGCGCCGTTGAACACGGACGAGTTGAGCGCGATGGCGTTCATCAGGTCTCGCTTGCCCACCATCTCGACCAGGAATGCCTGGCGGGAAGGGACGTCGAAGAGGCTGACGGTGCCGGTGGCGAAGGCCGCGACGATGACCATCCAGTACTGGGCGTGCCCATTCGCGCTGAGGACGAACAGAGCGAAGGACGGCACCATGAAAAGGGATTGCGTGAACAGGAGCACGTTGCGCTTGCGGTAGCGATCGGCGACGACCCCGCCGAGCGGGCTGCCGATGAGCACCGGCATGAACTGCGCGGCGAGAACCAGGCCGACGAGGAAACCGTTGTGCGTGAGCTGCAGCGCCAGCCACGGCATGGCCACGCTCTGCATCCAGGTGCCGACCGTCGAGACGATCTGGCCGGTCAGAAAGAGCCGGTAGTTCCTGTGGCGCAGCGCGCCCCACATTCGCGCGGGTACAGGTTGTTCCGCGACTGCCACTGATGCGATCATCGCAGGGTGACCAAGATTCGCGAGGTGGTTGAGTTGGACGCGCCGGCGGGGCGGGTTTGGGCTGTGGTCCAGGACGACGCCGTCAACGCACCGAAGTGGTCGTCGAATCTGTCCAAGGTCGAACAGCTGGACAGCGGACCGACCGGCAAGGGGACTCGTTATCGCTATCACCTCGCCCTGCCGGGCGGCTACCAGGCGACGCTCGAGGTCGAGCAGACGGCTTACGTCAAGCCGAAGCAATGCCGCGGCAAGTTCATCAAGGGACCGCTTAAAGGCACATGGTCGTACACGTATACCGAGCACAAGAACGGCACGACACGCCTCGTTTACGAGATGGACTACGAGCTCAGCGGTCTGCTCCGCCTGGCCGGTGGGCTGCTCGCGCGCCAGTACGCGGAGGGTATTCGCAGCAATATGGCCGCGCTCAAGAAGTATGTGGAGTCCGGCAAGGGACCGAGGGCCACACCCTGAAGTGCTCGCGTACGTCTTCTTTCATCGACCCATGGACGGCACCGATATTCCAACTTACGAAGAGGCGCTGCGAGACTTCCATGCCTCCCTCGCATCCGCCGGTCCGACGGGCTTTCATAGCTCCAGGACATATCGAATCGGCGGATCGTACGCGGACTGGTACCTCGTCCAGGACTCGGCCGCCCTGGACCACTTGAACAAGGCGGCCGTTGCCCAAGCAGCGCTAGCGAACCACGACAGAGTGGCGGACATGTCTGCGGATGGGGCCGGCAAGCTCTTCACCCTCTTGTCGGGCGAAGCGCCGGCGGGAGCGGGATTCGAGACCAGGTTCTCGAAGCCGCGTGGGTTGAGCTATCGCGACCTTTACGCAGAGCTGAGGTCATGGGCCGACCTGCCGGACGTCAGCCTGTGGCGCCGCATGATGGTGCTCGGTCCGCCACCGGAGTTCTGCCTGGTCAGCCGCTCAAAGCTAAACCTGCCGGCGGAGATGAGCCCGCAAACGCTGCTCCGCGAACCGATCTAGGAGCGCCTAGGGTCCTTGAACGGCAGCAGCTCGAGCTGCTCGAAGCGGTCCTGCACCGCCACCCGGAGCTCCTTGGCCAGGGACTTCAAGCGCTCCTGCTCACCGCGGTCGTCGACGTTGACCACCCGCAGCTTGCGCAGCGCCGTCTGGAGGGCATAGAGTCCTGCCGGCTCGTTGCCCGCCATCCGCGCCGCTGCACTTCGCAGCTCGCGCGCCAGCTCCTCGTGCCCATGAACCCGCAGCCAGTTGGCGAGCCGTGCGGCCGCGACCAGCACGCGCTGGGTCTTCGGGTTCAGCCCCGGGGCGACGCCCTCATGACCCTTGGCCTGCTGGAACACCGAGGGTACACGCGCGGGAAGCGCCAGCGAGCGAACGCGCCCCACGGCCGCGCGCACGTTGGGCCCGATCATGACCAGGATGCCGGCTATGACGAGCAGGCCCACAACGACGCCGACCAGGACTTCGAGCACTTTTCTCTAGGGTACGCTTTGACGGGCTCGAAATCGTCATGGAACGGGAGTGTTTGAGAGGTTGAGCGCGAGCAAGAGCGCACCGATCGCCGTTATCACGGGGGCGTCGTCCGGAATAGGCGCCGCCACCGCCGTTGCGCTCGGGCGTAAGGGATATCAGATCGTCGTTGGCGCTCGACGGCTCGATCGGTTAGAGCGTGTGGCGGGCGAAGATGGCGTGGCCCTCCAGCTAGACGTCACCGACAAAAAGAGTGTCACGGCGTTTGTCAGCGCGATTGCGAAGCGGTTCGGCCGCATCGACGTCCTGGTCAACAATGCAGGAGGCGCTCTTGGCCTGAACCCGATCGCCAGTGCTGTCGACGATGAATGGGAGGGCATGTGGAAGGTCAACGTGCTCGGCCTCATGTTCATGACCCGAGCCTGCCTGCCGCTCCTGCGCAAATCGCGTCACGGCCACATCGTCAACCTCGGCTCGATCGCGGGGTTCGAAACCTATGCTGGCGGCGCCGGCTACACCGCGGTCAAGCATGCCGTGCGAGCGATCTCGCGTACGCTGCGCCTGGAGCTCAACGGTGAACCCATCCGAGTCACCGAAGTGGCGCCAGGTCTGGTGGAGACCGAGTTCAGCCTCGTGCGTTTCCACGGCGACCGCAAAGCCGCCAAAGCCGTCTATGACGGCCTCAAGCCGCTGTCCGCGGATGACGTCGCGGATTGTGTGGTTTTCGCCGTGACCCGCCCTGCGCACGTCGACATTGACGAGATAGTCATTCGCCCGGTCGCGCAGGCGACGGCATGGAAGGTCGCGCGCAAAACGAAAGGAAAGTCTTAGACCTCTACTGGATCAACCCGGCCGCACGGGCCTCGTCCCTGGTCATTCAACAGCCTGGGTCGCCGTAGTTGCCACAGCATCCCTTGCCGCCGGTTTTCCGGCGCATGTTCGTCAGCGCGACACGAATCCGTTCCAACGGGCCGTATGGCCCCGCGCCGAAGTTGCGCAAGAAGCTGGAAGGCGAAGGGCGGCCAGGCACGCTCATTCATAGTAATTGTTGGCGAACTCGATCCATCCCGGGTCGGGGCAACCGCTCGAGGTTGCTGCATGCGTGCAGTGCACGCCGACGTGAGGACCGGGGTCGATGTAAAGCTGGCCGTGGATCACCACCTGGTCCCCGGCGTGAAGGGGAACGGACTGGGCGAGGCTGGTGTTGTGGTCGACTTCCAGGGTGTCACCGGTCGATGTCTTCACCTCGAAGCGCTCGTGGCCGCCGGATTCGATCGGGTCGCTGAGGACCGTCGCGTCGAAAGTCACCTCGGTGCTGCTCTGGTTGTTGGTGATCGCCTGGTGAAGACCCTGGTCGTCCGGCGCCGCGCGTCCGCCGCAGGCGACGAGAATCAGAGCGATGGCCAGGATCGCGGGCTTTCTCACAGCGCCAGCGCCTCTTCGAGGGTGAATCGGTTTTCATACAGCGCCCTGCCCAGAACCACCGCTTGCGCGCCGGCGGACGCGATCTTGGGGATGTCCTCCAGGGAGGACACACCGCCGGAATACTGGAGCTCGAGGCCGGTCATCCTGCGCACTTTGGCAAGCGTCTCGAGGTCGGGGCCGGTCATGGTGCCGTCGCGGTCGATGCATGTCAGGATGATTCCACCCAGCTGCAGCCGGTCCCAGCGGCCGAGCAGGGAGCCGATCATCATCGGCTCCGTCTCCGTCCAGCCGGTCACCGCGGGCTTGTTGTCGCGGACGTCCAGCGCCGCCAGGACTCGACCCGGATAATCTCGAGCACAGCGCTCGAGGAGCCGCGGGTCGCGCACCGCCGCCGTGCCCATGACGACACCGTGGGCGCCGGCGTCGACCAGCGCCTTGACCTTCTCCGCGCTGCGAACCCCGCCGGCCACCTGCAGCTTCAGTTCCGAGCTGCGCAGGATGGATGCGATCACGCTCGTGTTGTCGCCCGACCCGCGCGCCGCGTCGAGGTCGACGACGTGGGCACGCTGTGCGCCGGATGCCGCGAAGAGCTCCGCCACCTCGAGCGGGTCTTCCGCATACACGGTGACCTTCTCGTAGTCACCGCGCAGAAGCCGCACGCATCGACCCTGGAGGATGTCGATCGCGGGGATGATCGCCGCGCTGCTCATCGCGCGGGCGCTTCTTTACCGGTAATTGGTGAACTGCAAGGGAACCGGGATGTCGTCGGCTTCGCGCAGCGCTTTGATCACGACCTGCAGGGTGTCCTTGTCTTTGCCGACCACGCGGAGCTGGTCGCCCTGGATGCGCACCTGCACCTTGGGCGAGATGGTCTGGATTCGCTTGCGCAGGTCGCGAGCGATGTCATCGGTGATGCCGGCGTTCAGCTGGACCTCGAGCTGCCCGCGTCCCTTGCCGATCGTCTTGGGATCGCCCGCCTTGAATAGCTTGGGCGAGAGCTGGCGGCGTGCCGCCTTCTCGCGCAGGACCTGGAGGGCCGCTCGAGCGCGTTCCTCGCTCGCCGACTCGATGACGATCAGTTCGCCGCGGTGGTCGTACGCGGTCTGCGTGTCCTTGAAGTCGAAGCGAGTGGCAACCTCTCTTCGCGCCTGGTCCAGCGAATTCGTCAGCTCGGCGGCGTCGAACTCCGAGACGACGTCGAACGAAAACTCAGCCACTGGCCTGGTTCATGATCGCGTGCAGGCCGAAAACCACGGCCGCGATCGCCAGGGCCAGGCCGACCACGGAAGAGACCGCTAGCAGGGCGCCAATGCCGGCCGTTGCCTCGTCGAGCGGTTCAGTCGGCGGCCGGTCGTAGGGGTCCGGCCCGTAATCGATGTCATACACGCCGTCCTTGCGCGCCCGATCGACGAGCTCCTCGAGCACCGGCTTGCCGCCCGGCGGCAGCGTCTTGACTTCGAGGTTGGCTGCGGCCTCCCGAAGGTTGTCCCGGGTCTTGCCCAGCTCCGCCACGACCAAATCCAGCGTCTGCATGGCCGCCGGGGTTGGGTGCTGTCGCCTGAGGTCGGCGATGATCCCGTAAACGCTCACCTCGCGATTCATAGTAGATGCCGGGTCTTTTCTGCAGGTCGTATCTCCAGCCACGGCATAAACTTAGGTCGAGATGGGTGTGGAAACGAAGTCGAAGGCCGCCGCCAAAAAGCCCGCGGTGCATCCCAACACCTGGGTCTTCTACGAAGGGGAGTTCGCCCGCTACAACGACACGAGGCTCGGCCTCATGACCCATGCCCTCCATTACGGCACGGGAGTGTTCGAGGGCATCCGCGCCTACTGGAACACCAAGAAAGAGCAGCTTTTCCTGCTCGAGCCGGCCGCCCATTTCGAGCGCATGAAACGGTCGGCGAACGTGATGCGCATGACGCTTCCGCATTCGACGGAGGAACTCGTCAATTTCACGCTCGAGCTTTTGCGTCGAAATGAGTACAAGTCCGACGTCTACGTGCGACCGCTGCTGTACACGTCGAGCGAAGAGATCGGTGTGCGCCTGCACAACCTCGAGCACAGCTTTTTCATCTACGCGATTCCATTCGGCAACTATGTCGAGGTCGAATCGGGCATCCGCTGCATGGTCAGCACCTGGCGCCGCGTGCCGGACCAGTCACTGCCTGCCCGCGCCAAGATCACCGGGTCTTACGCGCAGTCGGCCCTCGCGAAGTCAGAGGCGGTCGAGAGCGGCTACGACGAGGCGATCGTCCTCGCGGTCGACGGCCACGTCTCAGAAGGATCGGCGGAGAACTTGTTCATGTACAAGGACGGAACGTTCGTCACCCCACCTGTGACCGACGACATCCTCGAGGGGGTGACGCGCACCCTCTTGATGAAGCTCATCAAAGAGGAACTCGGCCTGCCCGTGGTCGAGCGGAGCATCGACCGGACCGAGCTTTACACCTGCGAGGAGCTGCTGCTCTGCGGAACGGGCGCTCAGGTCTCGCCGGTGATCGAGGTGGACCGGCGCGCAATCGGGAACGGGAAGGTGGGGGAGTTCACCCAGGAGCTCCAGAACATCTATTTCGGCGCCGTGCGCGGCGACCTGCCGAAGTACCAGGACTGGAGCATCCCGGTCTACTAAGCCGCGGTCGGCGCCATCATTGGCGGCTGTGAAGATCGTCGTCGCGCCCAATGCCTTCAAAGGCACGCTCACGGCCGCGCAGGCGGCCGCGGCCATCGCGCGCGGCGTGCGTGAGGTCTTTCCGGACGCGGAGATCGTCGAGGTCCCGGTCGCCGACGGGGGTGACGGGACGGCGGTGGCCCTGGTCAGCGCTCTGCATGGAGAGCTGCGATCGGTCCGAGTGGAAGGGCCGCTGGGCGACCCCGTCGATGCAGGGTACGGCCTGGTCTTGTCGGGGCGCACCGCCGTCGTCGAGCTGGCGGCCGCCAGCGGGCTGGCCCTGGTCCCCTCCGGCCGGCTGGACCCGATGAAAGCCTCGACGTACGGCTTCGGCCAGGTGCTGGAGGCGGCACGTTTCGCGGGCGTGGCCGAGGTGATCGCCGGCATTGGCGGTTCGGCGACCAATGACGGCGGCGCCGGCATGGCGCAGGCGCTCGGGTACCGGCTGCTGGACGCGCACGGCCGCGACCTCGAGCGCGGCGGCGCGGCCCTCGGCCGGCTCGGCAGCATCGATGCCACGGCCTTCAACCCGGCCTGGCGGTCGATCGGTGTCAGGGTCGCGTGCGACGTCACGAACCCCCTGACCGGGCCACTTGGGGCGAGCGCCGTGTATGGGCCCCAGAAGGGCGCGGACCCCGGTCTGGTGCGCATCCTCGACGCCGCCCTGGCCAGGTTCGCGGAGGTCGTCGAGCGGGATCTGGGGCGGCGAGTCGCCGAAATGCCGGGCGCCGGCGCCGCGGGGGGGACGGGCGCGGGCCTGGTCGCATTCCTCGGTGCCGAGCTGGTGTCCGGGGCGCCACTGGTCGTCGATGCGTCCGGTTTCAACGAGAAGCTGGAAGGCGCCGCGCTCGTGATCACGGGCGAGGGGCGGGCGGATTGGCAGACGGCGTCCGGCAAAGCCCCAGGTGAGGTGGCGAGGCGAGCCAGGGCGGCGGGTGTGCCGGTGCTGCTCCTGGCGGGCAGCAAGGGCCCAGGCTGGGAGGCGTTGAACAAGCTTGGCGTGACCTCCGTGGTGACGCTCGAGGAGGGAGGGCAAGATCGGGAATCCGGCCAAGTTGGCGCAGATGGGATGCTGACCCGCGCCGCCGTAGTAGCCTGCCGAACGCACCCATGGACGTAGAAGGGACGGAAAAGGTGGGCAAGGAAGGCGTCGAGCCGACAGATGTCGAGCTCGTCAAGGCATACCGCAACGGCGATACGCAGGCTTTCGAGGAGCTCCACCGGCGCTACGTCGCCTCGATCTACCGGCTTGTGCGCCGGAAGCTGGGCGACGCCCTGCTGGCCGAGGACATCGCACAGGAGACCTTCATGAAGGCCCTAAGGCAGATGGACAGGGTCGACGACTCGTTCAACTTCGGCGGCTGGGTGCACACGGTCGCGCGCAACCTGTGCTTCGACGAGCTGCGCCGCCGCCAGCGGGACCTCCGCGCGGACGGCGGCACCGAGGAGGACGAATCCGAGCTGATGGCCGCTCTCCCGTCGACGGCGCGGAGCTTTGACCCGGTGCAGGTCCAGGAGTCCAACGAGACCCGCCGCCAGGTCTGGAAGGTGGCGCAGCGGCTGCCGGAGAAATACCGATTGGTGCTCACTCTCCGCGAGCTCCAGGACATGAGCTACCGGCAGATCGCCAAGACGCTCAAAATGTCTGAAAGCGCCGTCGAGACCCTCCTTTACCGCGCCCGGCTTCGCTTCAAGGAGGAGTTCCTTGCCGCCGAGTCCGATGGTGAGCTCACCCACGAGGAGGCCGTGCCCCTGCTCGCGCCCTACCTCGCGGGCAAGCTCAGGCGGCCGCAGGCGGAGGCCGTCCGGCACCACATCGCGGTTTGCGTCAAGTGCGCTCGCCGCATCGGGAGGAGGCGGACCAAGGGTCCCACGGAGATCAGGGCAAGGGGCAGGACGGGTCCTCCAGATCCGGCCGGTCCCCGCAGGAGTGTGCAGAAGTGAGGGTTAGTACAGTAGGTATGAAATGGCCAAAGTAGTCGTCCGCTTCTTCGACGACGAGACCCTCGAAGGGCTCGCTCGCGATCTCGATTTCGACGAGCCTGACTTCCTGGTCGACGTGGACGATGCGGGCGGCCTCGAGAACAACGAGACGGCCTGGATCCCGCTGACGGCCGTGAAGTGGGTCGAGCTGCCTCGCGACAAGGACCTGGCCGACACCCCCACGCGCAAGGTGGCGATCCGCTTCCTCGACGGGGAGGTGCTTCGCGGCCATCTCGACGGCACCCTCGAGCGACACCGGTACGGGGTCGTCCTCCACCTGCACGCGGAGCAGACGGACAGCCCGATCCGCAAGCTCGGGATCCCGTTCTCCGCCGTCAAGGCTCTTTTCTTCATTCGAGAGTTCGACGCGCGCGGCGAGGATGCCGGCACGGCATCGCAGTCGTACCTGGCCCGACGGACCATGGCCCCGCTGCTCGACGTGCTCGAGGAGATGGACATGTTGACGCGCCTCCACCGGGATGGCCTGCTGTCCGACCAGGAGTACTCCTCGAAGCGGACCCTGGTTCTCGAGAGGCTCTAGCGCACACCCGGCGTAGAATTTCCGTCGTGGCCGATCGCGCAAATAAGCCCCGGGAAGAACGCGGCAGCGCCAATGGTTCGCGCCATGGGAACGGGGCCGTGAAGGGCTCCTTCAAAGTCAAAGCCGGGTTGGCTCAGATGCTCAAGGGCGGCGTGATCATGGACGTCGTCACGGCCGAGCACGCCCGGATCGCGCAGGACGCCGGCGCATGCGCGGTGATGGCGCTCGAGCGCGTGCCCGCCGACATCCGCAAAGAAGGCGGTGTCGCTCGAATGTCCGATCCGGATCTGATCCGCTCGATCATGGAGGCGGTCACCATCCCGGTCATGGCGAAGTGTCGCATCGGGCACTTTGTGGAGGCCCAGATCCTGCAGGAGCTTGGCATCGACTACATCGACGAGTCCGAGGTGCTCACGCCGGCCGACGAGGAGAACCACATCGACAAGCATCCGTTCAAGGTGCCGTTCGTCTGCGGCTGCAGGGACCTGGGCGAGGCGACGCGAAGAATCGCCGAAGGCGCGGCGATGATCAGGACCAAGGGGGAGGCGGGCACCGGCAACGTCGTCGAGGCGGTGCGCCATGCGCGCGCCGTCAACGCCGGCATCCGCAAGCTGCAGGGCATGAATCACGCGGAGCTGGTCCACGAGGCGAAGCTGATCGGGGCGCCGCTCGAGGTGCTGGTCGACTGCCAGAAGCTCGGCCGCCTGCCCGTCGTCAACTTCGCCGCCGGCGGCATCGCAACGCCCGCCGATGCGGCGCTGATGATGCAGCTTGGCGTCGATGGGGTGTTCGTCGGTTCGGGCATTTTCAAGAGTGAGGACCCCTTGAAGATGGCCAAAGCGATCGTTGCCGCGACGACCTATTTCGACAAGCCGGAGGTCCTCGCTGAGGTCTCCGCAGGTGTGGGGAAGGCGATGCACGGCCTCGAGATCCCGGCCATCCCCAAGGACGAGCTGCTCGCTGCCAGAGGCTGGTAGCTCCTCCCGGTCCGCGAGCCGGGGATTGGCCGGACGCGCGCAGCCCTTGATCGGAGTCCTCGCGATGCAAGGTGCATTCGCCGAGCACGTGCGTGCGCTCCAGGCCTCGGGCGCGAAGACGCGGCTCGTCCGAACTGCGCAGGACCTCGAAGGTCTGGACGGGATCGTGATCCCCGGAGGCGAGAGCACGACCATGACGATGCTGATGGAGCGGGTTGGCCTGCTCGAGCCGCTGCGCCAGGCGCTTCAGCACGGGCTGGCCACGCTGGCCACCTGCGCTGGTTTGATCGTGCTCGCGAGGGACATCAACGACGGCATGGCCGACCAGAAGGGCATGGGCTTGCTCGACGTCGCGGTCAAGCGCAACGGTTATGGGCGGCAGGTCGACAGCTTCGAGGCGCCACTCACGGTGGAAGGGCTGAACGGAAAGCCTTTTCCGGGCGTGTTCATCCGCGCGCCGTTTGTGGAGTCGACCGGGAGCGCGCAGGTGATCGCGGAGCACGAAGGCCACCCGGTGGCGGTTCGCCAGGGCCGCATCGTTGCGTTCTGCTTCCACCCCGAGCTGACGGACGACCTCCGCCTGCATCGCGAGTTCGTGCGCATGGCGGCGCCACGATGAAAGTTCGTACCGCCGGGCTGCTGGACCTCACGAAGATCGAAGAGATGCACCGGTCGTCGGACATGCGTCTGAGCGAAGCCGCGCCGCCGGCTGCGCGCCTGTGGACATTGCTC
>JBOHUP010000391.1:0-4730 GCA_050734615.1 Candidatus Dormibacteraceae bacterium
GACCTGCCCTATCCGCATACTGGTGGACGATGGCAGACATTCTCAACGTGGTCGACATTGACGAGCTTCGTCACCAGGTGCGTCAAAAGTATCGCGACGTCGCTGCCGATCCCAGCGGCACTCAACATGTCCATCACTTCCACACCGGCCGAACGCACGCGGTGCGGCTTGGGTACCCATCGCATCCGTTGAACGAACTTCCAGACGAAGCATGCGGGGCATTTGCAGGTATGGGCAACCCGTTCTTTTGGGGCGGCCCCAAAGCCGGAGAAAGGGTCGTCGACCTGGGATCGGGAGGCGGCATGGATTCTCTGCTGGCCGCTCTTTGGGTGGGTGGCGAAGGACGTGTTATCGGAGTCGACATGACCCCCGAGATGCTCGAGCGCAGCCGCTCGATCGCCGAGAAGATGGGTTTGAAGAACGTCGAGTTCCGCGAAGGGCTGATCGAGGATCTACCGGTTGAGGATGGATGGGCGGATGTCGTCATCTCCAATGGAGTGATCAACCTCTGCCCGGACAAGATCGGCGTCTACCGCCAGGTCTTCCGCGTCTTGAGGCCGGGAGGAAGAATGACCGTGGCCGACATCTGTCTGGAGCGTCCAGTTCCGGAGGAAGCCCTCCGGGACATTGATCTCTGGACTGGTTGAATCGCCGGGGCCCTGCCGTGTGCAGGGTGGGAGAGCGTGATCAGCGCCGCCGGCCTTGTGGATGTCGAGCTGGCGAATCCGATCGACGCCTTTGCCGGCGCCAGCGGAGAGGCGAGCGCCAGGGAATTCGGAACATTGGGCTATTCAATCCGCGCCTTCAAGCCGGTCGACTAGGATGCCACAGACGGCGTGAGCGATTGCTGCACGCCGAAGGGCTACCGGCAGATCTTCAGCGAGAAGAACGCGCTCGCGGAGGCAAGGCGCTACCGGCGCAAGGGCCTCGATGCAACATCTCGGCGAATCGCCGACCTGCTCAAGGAGCGGGGCGTCGAAGGCAAGACGCTTCTCGAGGTGGGGGGCGGCATCGGAGCGATCGAGATCGAGCTCCTCAAAGCGGGTGTTCCGCGCGCGGTCAATGTTGAGCTGACACCCACCTACGAAGATGCGGCCCGCGAACTGCTGCGCGAAGTCGGGTTGGCAGATCGCGTCGAGCGCTTAGTGATGGATTTCGCCGATGCCGGCACCGAAGTCGAAACGGCAGACATCGTCCTTCTAAATCGGGTCATCTGCTGCTATCCCGATATGCCCAAGCTCGCCAGTGCCGCTGCCGAGCGCACGGGAGAAGTGCTGGTGATGAGCTTTCCGAATCGCCGATGGTGGACGCGCCTCGGTCTCACATTGGCTAACTTCGGGTTTCGAGTCGTCGGTATGGAGTTCCGGGTTTTCCTGCATCCGCCTGAACTGATTCAGGCCGCAGTCCAGCAGCATGGCTTTAGGACCAGGCTCAAGGAGCGCGGCCTGCTCTGGCAAGTGAACGCATTCGAAAGGATCGCTTGAAACAGGTGGGACGGTTGGCAAGTCAACAGCTGGACCGAATGACTTTTGGCACCCTTTCACTCGCGGAAGAGCTTCAATCGCTCGCTCCAGCCGTTCAGCCGTCGCCCTGGCCAGGATATGAGTGGGTCGAGGGTTACGGTGTGATGGCGATGCCGTTTAGATCCGGCCACGTCCTGGTCCTGCGCGCCTTCCCCCGCAATTCCTTCGCCCCCTACAAGTCGGTCTGGCATCGTACCCCCGAGGGCACCTGGACGATATTTGTCGACGGAGCACCCATCGAGACAGCCTGTCCGCGCTACTTCGGGGCAGCCGCCAAGGAGAGCCGCTCCGCACGGATTGATCTCACCTGGACCGGCCCGATGGACCTTGAGGTCACGGTCGAGCCACTGGAATTGCGGTGGACGATGACGCTCACCGAACCGGCCTACCTGAGAGCTCTCAACGCCGCGAGCTCTCGGCTGCCTGAGGCGGCCTGGCGGTCGCCTGTTCTGCTTCGAGGCATGGAGCTGATGGCTTCCGTGGTGCTCGGGATGGGAGAGGTGCAGCTCGCAGGGAGGGTGCCGAGCGGACATTTGGTCACCCTGACTCCCCGCAGGATGTATTTCATAAGAGACGCTCGCGCCGAGCTGGCGGGGCTCGACTTGGGATCACCTGTCAAGGCGACCACGCCTACGACGATAGGTGCAACGCGCCTGCCCAGCAAACCAGCCTTTGCCGTCGGAAGGGCTTTCTTCAAGCCACGCTAGGCCTGGCGAACCAGGAGCCGATGGAAGTTCGCATCTGGACCGGCACAGCCCATGGGCAGCAGCAAGCCCGCAGCCAAAACGGGCCAGCTGCCGGATAGTCTTGGAAACT
The DNA here is from genome assembly GCA_050734615.1 of Candidatus Dormibacteraceae bacterium. Taxonomy (GTDB): domain Bacteria; phylum Chloroflexota; class Dormibacteria; order Dormibacterales; family Dormibacteraceae; genus DASXBJ01. The sequence continues at coordinate 2,340 of JBOHUP010000391.1, forward strand.
GCTTGAGCCCCACGACTCGCTACGCGCGTAGCGCCGAGGTCAACATCGCTTACCAGGTGGTGGGCGATGGCCCACTCGACCTTGTCCTGGTCCCCGGTTGGGTCAGCCAGGTTGAGGCCATGTGGGATGAGCCAACCCACGAGGCGTTCCTTCGTCGGCTGGCGTCCTTCAGCAGGCTGATCGTGTTCGACAAACGCGGCACTGGCCTATCCGATCGGGTCAGCGTGGACCGTCTGCCCACTCTGGACGATCGAATGGATGATGTCCGAGCCGTGATGGATGCGGCCGGATCCGACTCTGCTGCTGTCTTTGGGACATCGGAGGGCGGGGTCATGAGCGCGTTGTTCGCAGCGACGTATCCGCAGCGAACGGCGGCGCTCATCCTCTACGGCTCATACGCCAAACGGATTCGAACGCCGGACTATCCGTGGGCGCCGACTGCCGATGAGCGCGAGCGCGATATCGAGGGAGTCGAACGGGCGTGGGGGGGACCCGCGCAGCTCGACTTGCTGGCTCCAAGCGTTGCAAACGACCCGCGACTGCAAGACTGGTGGGCTCGCTACTTGCGTGTATCCGCCAGCCCAGGAGCGGCGGTTGCACTGCTCAAGATGAACACCCAAATCGACATCCGTCCGATCCTGCCAACCATTCGCGTACCTACGCTCGTCATGCACCGGACGGGTGATCTCGACATCGACGTCGGCGGCAGCCGCTACATCGCCGAGCAGATTCCCGGCGCCAAGTACGTCGAGTTGCCGGGGCGTGACCACTTATGGTTCGTCGGCGACACCGAGGCAATCCTGGGCGAGATCGAAGAGTTCCTGACCGGGGTTCGTCGCGCGGCAGAGTTTGATCGAGTGCTGGCGACTCTGATGTTTACTGATATCGCCGAGTCGACCAAGATCGCCGCGGATCTCGGCGACAGTCGCTGGCGGGCGTTGATTGAATCCCACAACGCGCTTGTCCGGCGTGAACTGGTCCTCCATCGTGGTCGCGAAGTCGACAGCGCAGGTGACGGCTTCCTTGCCCATTTCGACGGACCGGCGCGGGCGATACGCTGCGCGTCCGCGATCGTCGACGGAGCAGCCCGCCTGGGGCTTGGAGTCCGGGCCGGCGTCCACACCGGTGAATGCGAGATGGCGGGCGGCAAACTGCGCGGGGTTGCCATACACATTGGTGCTCGAGTGATGGCAGCAGCCGAGCCGGGCGAAGTCGTCGTGTCAAGTACGGTGCGCGACCTGGTTGCAGGGTCCGGCCTTCAATTCGCCGATCGCGGTCGCCACGAGTTGAAGGGGGTGCCTGGCGAATGGCAACTATATGTAGTCGTGCGAGCCAAGTAGCGGAACCAAAGAGTGCTCCCAGGCTGCACGCCGGCATCCCCTGCAGCAGTCCACTTGGTGAGTGGCCGCGCCATAGGGGGTTCCATCTATTTGTAGCCGCGCGAGAGCAAATACTTTGCGCCAGACTCGAATCCCTTGGGTCCCGGTACAAAAAACCCGAAGGCATCGGCCAGCCGGTTTGTCGTATTGAACGCAAAACACACAGCGAGGGCATCCTCGATCTGCTCGCGCGAGGCGCCGGCCTCGAGCACGCCGCGCATGTCGGCCGGCTCGACAGAGTGCTCTGCGGTCAGCTTCTGCAGCATGCGAAGGGTGGCTTGGAGGGGCTCCTCGATCGGCGCCGTTGCGAGATTTGAAAGGACGGCAGCGACCCGCGCTGCATCGTGATACGCCGCGGCCGCGGTTGCAGTGTGCGCACCAATGCAAAACCGGCACTCATTTGTCTTCGAGACAAAAGCGGCCATCAACTCCCGGTCGCCAACCGACCAAGCGGATGGCCCGCGCATCGCTTCGTGGGTGACCTTCTTCATCGGGTCGCCGTAGAAATCGGCGCGATAGAAAACGAGCTTGGCGGCATCAGGCACCCGCCGACGCGAGGCCAGTTGTATGAACGCAAACAGAACCTTCGTGCCAAACGTGTAGCCGCTGTTGAGGATCTCTAGGCGCATGTTCAGGACCCCTCATCACTGACGGCCACAGCCAGGGCAGCGAGGGCGTTCTGATACTGCCGCGTGGCCTGACCCACTGCCGAACATACGACAAGCTCAAAGATTTGATCCTCACTGAGGCCGGATGCTTTCACCGCGGCGACGTCATCGTCTGTGATCTGCGGCGGGTGATTGGCGACTTTGCTGATGAGCCCACGAAGCGGCTCAGTGTGCGTTGCGTTGTCGAACGCAGCACGTCGCTCAGCGCATGACGCCATACCGTCTCCCTCGAGGACCCGTGTGACAACTGCTTCATGAGCCGTTCGCTTTTCTTCCATTTACTCCTCGCTCGCCACGGCCCTGGCGAAATGCTCAAGGTTGTTGCTCCAGCCACCGCCCTCGCC
>JBOHUP010000392.1:0-4545 GCA_050734615.1 Candidatus Dormibacteraceae bacterium
TCATCGGACCCCACCTGTTGAAGTTCGTGAACGACCAGGGCAGCATTTCCACGGTCGCCGAGATCGGCTTGATCCTGTTGCTGTTCGTCATCGGCCTCGAGATCGACCTCAGGAAGATGGCGTCGGGCGGTCCCGCGGTGCTGCTGACAGGCGCCCTGCAGGTGCCCATCTGCATCGGGCTCGGTTTGGGTTTCTTCGCCCTCCTGGGCTCCGGCAACGGCCCTGGCAATTACACGCTGATCTACCTGGCGGCCTGCATGAGCCTGTCGAGCACGCTGGTCGTGGTCAAGATCCTGAACGACAAATACGAGCTGGATACCCTGCCGGGACGCATCACGTTGGGGGTGCTCGTCATCCAGGACCTGTGGGCGGTCGCCATGCTCGCTGTGCAGCCAAACCTCGTGAACCCCAACCTGCTGCCCCTCGCGGGTTCACTCTGGCGCGGCGCCGTGCTCGTGGTCAGCGGCTTTGCCATCTCCAAGTACGTCCTGCCCCACCTCTTCCGGATGGTGCAGAAAGCCCCTGAGCTCGTGCTCGTCTCGGCATTGGGATGGTGCTTCTTCCTGGCCGGTGCCGCGAGCCTCATAGGCCTCTCCCGCGAAATGGGGGCTCTGATCGCGGGCGTCAGCCTGTCGACCTTTCCTTATAACGTCGACGTTGTCGCCAAGGCCGTCAGCATCCGCGACTTCTTCGTGACCCTTTTCTTCGTCGCGCTGGGGATGCAGATCACGATCCCTGACCTGCACGTCCTCGAGCTCGCGCTCGCTTGCTCGATTTTCGTGATCGTGAGCCGGATCGTCGTCGTGCCGATCCTTTATGCACTGCGGCTCGGCCTGCGCACCAGCATTTTGCCGGCCATCAACCTCGGCCAGGTGAGCGAGTTCTCAATCGTCATCGCATCTCTGGGCCTCACGCTCCACCAGATCTCGTCTGATGTGCTGACCGTCGTAATCATCACGTTCGCGGTGACGTCGGTGATCTCGACCTACATGATCACCTTCAGCCACCGTATCCAGAGCGTCCTCACCGCAGTGTTCAAAACAGTTGGGCTGAAGGACCTGGACTCGAGCGGCAAGCACGAAGAAGCCGAGGAGCTTCACCAGCCCGTCATCTTCCTCGGATTCTTTCGCGACACCAGCTCGATCCTCTATGAGTTCGAGCACGAGGGACCCGTGGACGAAGCTCGCGAATTCGTCGACAAGATCCTCGTCATCGATTTCAACCCGGCCGTGATGCGTGAGCTCCGCCGCAAGAACATCAAGTGCATATACGGCGACATCGCGCACATGGACACGCTGCGACATGCCGGGATCGAACATGCCGAGCTCGTCGTTTCGAGCATCACCGACGACGTCCTGCGAGGGACCAACAACCTCAAGCTGATGAGGAATGTCCGCGCGAACGCGCCCAAGACGCGGATCGTGCTCACCACAGACCACATCCCGCAGGCGCTCGCGTTCTACGAGGCCGGCGCGGACTTCGTGTTCATCCCCCGCCTTTACTCGGCGGCCGCTTGCGCTCGCATCTTGCGCAAGGGCCTGGCGGTGGGCTTCGATGAATTCCGCACCCAGGCCATCGGCCACCTGTCCAAGCGGCAGGAGGTGCTGGCCTGACCGGCGCGCAAGCAGTCCTCCTGTTCGACGGCACGTGAAGAATCTGCACCAGGACGGCGCGCTGGGTCCGCCGGCGCGACCGGGCCGGCCGTGTGCTGGTCGTACCGAACCAGGCTCCTGGCGCCATGGACCGCTATGGGATCACGCGTGAGGAAGCCGATCGCAGCGCCTGGGTCGTCGATCGAGACGGCCGGCGATGGGAAGGCGCCGCAGCGGTCAACAGGGTCCTGGTTGAGCTTGGCGGCGCACCCTCGGCTCTCGCGAAGCTTTACCAGGCCAGGATGATCGGCGCGATCGAGGAAGCCGGCTACCGCTGGTTGGCCAGGAATCGATCCCGGTTCAACCGGTTCGGGGTGCGCCCGGAGTGCGAAGAACCGGGAGCGGGCTGCCAGTGACTCAAGTGGGCCCTGAAGGCTTCCGGAAAGCTCTCTCAAGCTCATCGCCGACCTCGCGGAAAGTCTCGCCGAGCGCCGTGCCGAAGGAGCGCGCCACGCTGCGCGTCCGGTCGCGCACCGCTGGATCGCGAGACACCGTGCCGAGCGAATCAAAGACTGCTTCCGCGCCTCTGCGCAGCTGCTCGAGCGATCGGTTCAGCTCGGCCGTCTCTTGGGCGTCGGCGCCTTTGTACTGCCTGCGCATCTCTTCGGCGAGGGTCTTCATGTCGGTCTGGAACTTATCCCAGGCCGCCTTGCTCTCTTGACTTGCCATTTCGCCTTCTTCTAGCCCTTCCAGGGCGTACCGAACTTCTCGTCCGAAACGACGTCTCCGATCGGCTTGCGCTTCTTTTTCCCCAAGCCCAGCTTGCGCTTTGGGTAGCCGAACGGGACGACTGCCAGCACGTCATAGCCGTCCGGCAACCCGAATTCCTGTCGCACGCCGTCGAGCCGGCCCGCGAAACCGGTCCAGTTCGAGCCTACGCCCTCGGCCCAAGCGGTCAGCATCATCGACTGGATCGCGCGGCTTGCGTCGGAGATCGCGAGCACGTTGGACTTCTCGAAAGCGACGATGACCGCGGCAGCGGCGTTCGCGGTGTATGGCCCTGTTCTGACGAGCCGGCCGAGCTCCTGCAGGTGCTCTCGCCTATCGACCATCACGAAATGCCACGGCTGGAGATTGCTGGCGCTCGCCGTGAGATGGGCGGACTGGGCGATCCGGTCGAGGAGGCCTTCGGGCAATGGCCTGTCGTCAAATTCGCGGACCGCCAGTACAGTACGCACAGCGTCGAAAACCGGATTCAACATGACTTCATTGTCCTAGCTTTTTGGGCACCAGGATGGAGGAGACGAAAATGGCCGAGCAGCCAGCGCAGACCCCGCAGCCGGGGCCGCAAGTCCAGCGTCCACGCGTGGAGCGCAGGATCAGCAGCCCGGAGCACCGCCAGGCGTATGAAGATGCCAAGTCGGCACCCCTGCTGCACAAGCCCAAACTGATCACGTCCCGCAGCGTGCATGACCAGGTGCACGGCCAGGGTCTGGTTGGACGCCTGAACACCTGGCTCGCAGTCAGCATCACCAGAAGCGTCGGCACGATGTGGGCCGCTTACCTGTTCACCCTGATCGCCGTCGGGGGCGCATTTGCGGTCGTCACGAGCAACGTCTTCCTGACGGCACTGTCCGTTCTGGTCAGCCAGACCTTCCTGCAGCTGGTCTTGCTGCCGATCATCATCGTCGGCCAGAACGTGATCAGCGCCGCTCAGGACCAGAGGGCCGAAGCGGACCACATCACGCTGACGACGCTGCACGCGATCAACGTTCAGCAGCTGCAGATGCTCACCCAGCAGAAGGACATGCTCCAGCAGCAGCGGGAGATCCTCGACCTGCTCCAGAAGCAAGGACTCGCCACCTCCTGATCCTCCAGCCGGACTCTCCCTTTACGATCCCAAGCGTGAAAGTGGTCATGGGCACGCCATCCAAGCTCTGGTGACCGCGATTGGCGGCAGACTTGAAGTGGCCGCCGGGCTCATCGTCATCCTGGTCGTCTTTTACGACCTTTTTCAATCGGTGGTGCTGCCTCGCCCGGCCGTGGGCAAGATCCAGATCGCGCGCCTGCTGATCCGCCCCGGCTGGCGCATTTGGAGATGGGTGAGCCAGCGGACCTCCCGGATCGAGAAGAGCGAGGCGAGGCTGGCGGCTTTCGCCCCGGCGGCGCTGCTGGGCCTGTTCGTGGTCTGGGCGCTGTCGCTGACCGTGGGATATGCCCTGGTGATCATCGGGTTCGGTGACCAGTTCCGGCCCGCCATTCGAGACTTCCCGACTGCGTTTTACCTATCGGCCAGCACGCTGGTCCCGCTCAGCTTCGGTGATTTCGTCCCGGAACAGGGCCCGGCCCGGACGGCCATCGTCGCCGAGAGTGCCACCGGCGTCGCGCTGGCCGCGCTCGTCATCACGCTCCTGTTCTCGCTGTACGAGTCGTTTCGCGCTCGCGAGGAGGCGGTCGTCTCGCTCGATGCGCTGGCGGGAGCCCCGCCGTCTGGTCTCCACATCCTCGAGACGGCGGCCGCACACCGGAATCGCGCCGGCCTCAAGGAGATGTTCGACGAATGGCGGAAGTGGTCGGCCATGGTGCTGGAGAGTCACCTCGCCTATCCGCTCCTGATCTATTTCAGGTCCAGCCACGACAACGAGGCCTGGATCAACTCTTTCGGGGCGGTGATGGACGCCGCCATTCTCGTCATGAGCTCGGTCGAGGATGAGGCAGAGGGTTCCGCGCGCCTCATGTTCACTGTGGGCAACCACCTGGTCGAGGACCTGGCCTGGGCGGGTCGATTCAAGACCAGCGCGGATGCCATCGTGGAAAAGGACGAGTACGAACAGGCCGTCGCACGCCTGAAGAAGGCGGGCTACAAGGTCAAGGACGGCGGCGGCTGGCAGCAGTTCGCGGACATGCGCTCCCGTTACGCGTCGATGCTCAACCAGGTCGCTCACCTCCTTGC
>JBOHUP010000393.1:0-1685 GCA_050734615.1 Candidatus Dormibacteraceae bacterium
CCGCCTAGCTTCGACGAGCCTTTCGGGGCGCTCGATAAGGGATCGTCGAGCTATGCCGCAGTACTCGATGGATCACCGCCAGCGTATCGGTCTAGATGGGGTCCCTGGACCTCCCGCACCTTGCAGCCGGGAATGGTGGCCGGGCGACGAAAACTAGGACCCGGTCAGCAACCCACCCAGCCGAACATCTGCTGCAGCTTGATCCGGTCGAGGCCGCGCACGATGGAGTTCTTGCCCATCCGCAGAAGAGGCACTTGCTCGCCGTCCAACTGCTCCCACTCACGGAGAGCCGCAGGATTGCAGCTCACACAGCGGTACTCGAACTGGACCCCGAGCTCGTTCAAGATCTCGACCATCGCGCTCGATTCGACGGACCCGTCCGAACCGTACAGGATTGCGTCGCCGGCGTTGTCCATCCCTACCACCATTAACGCGAGACTAGGCCCATTGTGGCGATTGAGCCAATCAATTGTTCTGATGCCGCGCATAGGTTGGTTCGATGGCAGACGACCGCGCCCGGACGGTCAGCCCCGGTTGCTGGATTCGAGGCCGGCCTCGAGCCATTCGATGATCCCGCCCACCTTCTTCCAGTCGCCCGCCTTGGCGGCATCGATCAGCTGGCGCAGCGCCGCCGGCTCGATCGAAAGCAGCGCCTCCGCGCCTGAGCTTGCGTACCTGACCAGGGCGTGGTTAACCACGGCCTCGTAGGGGAGACCGGTGCTTCTGGCGAGGTTCTCGAAGGTCGGTTTCGGATCGATCCTCACCGATCGAAGGACGTCGTCGCGGAAGTTCTGGTTGCCGTCGCCGTCTGCCATGTCGCCCAAAATTACGCCCCCCGCTCGGGCAGGAGGTCGAGCTGGCTAAATCCGGAATCCGTCCGGGTGTCTCCGCGCCGCCATCCGACGGGGCGGTGGAATGATGGGCCCCCAAAAGCGAACGAGTGGTATTCGCCGTTCTCGCCGCACGGATCGACTCCTGCGTGCGCGATCTGCTCGACGAAATTCTCATCGATGATACGACCCAGCCAGTGAGGCCCGAGCCGCGCCAGGTCGACGCAGGTGATGACCGCCCGGCCGCCCCCGTCGACGAACTCGCGCAGCAAGGCGGCAGGCGGTTCGCCCCAGATCGGCTCGACATGATTGAGCCCCGCGGCGCGCACCCGGTCCTCGTACCACGCCCGGACGTCCACGAGATGAATGTCCCCGAATACCACTCCCTCGAAATCCTCCCCGCGGAGGCGGACCAGCTCGGCCGCAAGCCGCTCGGGCATCTCCCGCCAGCTCGAGGGAATCGCTCGCAGCTCGATCCCCAACGCCGCCGCCTGAGCCTCGACCATGGCGACGCGAGTGGCGTGAAACCGCACCCGTCCGGTGTCAGCGTCATAGAAGTTGATCAGGCGAGTTACGCGTATGCCGCTCGCGATGGACCGATTGAGCGCCAGCGCACTGTCCTTGCCACCCGACCACATCAAGGCATGCCCGCCATTCACAGACTTGCACGATTATGGGAGAAACCGACGCCGGTAATTCCCTGTTCTACCGTCCCGCCTTAGAGAAGAGAGGGCCACCGTGCACCGACTGGGGACCCGGCCTGAAGCACCCCTGGCTGCCTTCTCGGCCAGGCCCGCCAGCAAGCCAAGCTCCCAAGCGATGCCAGTGATCCCACCGCCGCCCAGGACGAGCGCC
>JBOHUP010000394.1:0-5356 GCA_050734615.1 Candidatus Dormibacteraceae bacterium
GGGGAAGTCTGAGGCGCAAGTCGTGTTGAGCGCGCCCACTGATCACGGCGACGTGGACGCCCAGGTCAACCATGCGATCGATCAGGGCGAGGTTGACCGGCAGAGGTTTGGCGGCGTCCGGGTGGCCGACAACCGGTGCGAGAGTTCCGTCGAAATCGGTGGCGAGCAGAAGCTTGCCTGGGGGCACATCGCCCAATCTTGCCAGTGCCGGCTTGAGATCACCCCGGCGAGGCGGCACCGAGCAGTCCGAGACCCCGTCGATGCCGATCAGCGGCGGGTGCGGGTCGAGGTCCTGCTCCTGGCCACTTGGAGACCGCCGTTGTGCCAAAACACATTCACGCTGGCGCCCTAACCTGAACGCAGGCTAAACAACTCCATCTAGCGAGAATCCCTGCGGACAGACGCCAGGGAATCAGGCGTGCCGTCAAGTAAAAGACCGGTGACCCATCAGAACCTCCCCAGTCGGCATAAGGGAGCCGCCAACCATCGGCCAGCTGGATGCTCGCGTCTTTGAGGCAAGCGACTCGAACATCTTTATCAACTCAAGCGCGATCGAGCAATAGAACCCTCAAAGCTCGAGCGCCTCGTCCAACCTGGATAGGAGATCCCGGGGCGAGAACGGTTTCGTGAGATAGAAATCGGCGCCAGCTGCCAATCCAGCGTTGATGTCGGACTGCTGGGCTGATGCCGTAAGCAGGATCACCTTCGTTTTGATGAAGTCTGGATTCGATCTGATCACTTTCAGGATCTCCATACCTGTCCGCCCGGGCATGCGGACATCCAGCAGCGCCACCTCGGGCCTATGCTCCTGAATTAGCGACCAAGCCTCTTCCCCGTCGGAAGCCTCAATGACGTTGTAGGCGTCCGATCCGATAGTCGCGACCACGAGAAGACGAACACTCGGCTCGTCGTCTGCGATGATCACCGTGCGGCGCTCAGGCCCGGTTTGCGAAGAGCTCCTACCCACTCGGCGCGGTCATTTGGCTCAATGCTTTGGTGACAAAGATTGCCGCATCCTTGGCCGCACCCGAATGCTTCTTCAAGATTTCGGCGACACCGGATGTTCGGAGCGCCAACATTTCATCCGCCTCGAGCTCTTTGATCGAGATCACGACGACTGGCACCGCGCTGTGATGCACAGATCGGAGTCGACGTATGAATTCCTCACCGCTGGCCCCGGGCAACACAAGGTCAACAACCATTGCACGGCTCGACATCTGGGCGGCCAGCTGATCGGCTGTCTCGGCATCTGGGGCCCACACCGAGGTCAGGCCATTAGCCGCGAGTTCGGCCTCGATTAGCCGTGCGAAGCCCACGTCGTCCTCGACGATGAGGACGTCCCCCGACTTTGCCGCGGCGCTGACAGGACGCAGGCCGAAAGTGAACCGGGATCCGTGTCCCAGCCCCTCGGATTCGGCCCGTACCAAACCGCCATGCCCTTCGATAATTCTTCGGCTGATCGCGAGCCCAAGACCCGTGCCTGAAATTTGGCGACGATCGGGATTCCCGACCCGATAGAACTTGTTGAACAGCTTGGGCAACGCATCGGCCGGGATACCAAGACCATGGTCTCGAATCGACACTTCCACCAAATCGCCGATCACGCTGGCGCTGACCGCTACGGTGCCGCCGCCGGGTGAGTACTTGCGAGCGTTGGAGATCATGTTCAGGAGCACCTGGTGGATGGCGTTTGTATCGGCAATCACCAATGGGAGCTCCGCCGGCAGGTTGACTTCAATTGGCGTCTGCGGGTTCTGTCCCGCCGCTTGGACCGCGCGGTTGATGACAGTCCTCAAATCGGCCGGGCCGAGATTCAGCCTCTTGTAGCCGCCTTCCAATCCTTGGAGATCGAGGAAGTCGGTGATGAGAGCTGTGAGGCGGTTACCCTCCTTGAGCATGGTCTCGAGGTATTGCTTGCGTTGCGCGTCTGAAAGTTGGCGCTCGAGCAGAAGCTCGGTGAAGCCGACCAGGCTAGCCAGCGGGGTTCGCAGTTCGTGGCTCACCATCGCGATCAACTCGTCCTTGGCTCGCTCCAACTCCTTGGCTGCTGTCACATCGCTGAGTACGAGGACTGATCCAACCAGTTGACCGTCCGCCTCCGATACCGCGCGTGAGACGGAGACTTCGAGTTCGCGGTGAGGGTTCAGCATCACGATGGGAAAGCTGAATGCCTCGGCAGGAGTCAAACCTTGTTGGAAGTGCGACTGCAAGTCCTGATAATCAGCCACGCGCCCTGCGAGCGCTTCGCCAATCTTTCTTGCCGGCGATCCGAGAGCGTTTTCCATCGGAATCCCAGTGAGTCTGGTCGTTTCCTTGTTCCAATGAGCCACCCGCAAATCGCGATCCACGAGTAGCACTCCGATGCCGATCGCATCCACCAGAGCTGTGAGCAGCCCCAGGCGGGCAGCCGCGGCAGCATTTACCGTCCTCAGCTCCGACTCTGCCTCGACCTCCTGCGTGATGTCGCGTGCGACGGCGTAGATAAGCTGAGCGGACTCAGACGGCATCGCCGCCCAGGCCAACCAGCGATATGTCCCGTCCCGGCATTCGTAGCGATTCCTGAAATGAATCGTTGTCGCACCCTTTGCCAGCTTCTCCGCTTCAGTGACAGTCGCAGGACGGTCCTCGGGATGTACAAAATCGAGATAGGGACGGTCCATCAGTTCGGCTTGCGTGAACCCAAGCGTCCGGGTCCACGCGGGATTGAGGTCCTTGAAGTAGCCGTCGTAACCGGCCACACAAAGCATGTCTACCGACAGGTTGAAGAAGTTCCAGTATAGGTTCTCCGTTACGATCAACGCCCTCAGCCTAAGCAGGTGCTCGGCGACTTGCAATAGCTTGAGAACTCAATCTCGCTACGGGACACCTGCGGACAAAGCGGGACGATTCCGGGAACTGGTGCTGCCTGAACCGGCACACGCGCTATGGCAGCTGAGCGGACCGTCGACGCTGTACGTCGGTGCCCTGCCGCTTCCCATTTGACGCCAAACCCGACCAGACGACCTTCGCCGCTGAACGCCAGCGGCCCTGCTCACGCTCCTGACCGGCATCTATGAACCACCCCTGCTGACATCCGTTCCCGCAGTCCCCATGCATTGAAGGAGGTGGGAAGCAGCACGAGCGCGAGCGCGAGCATCCCTGCCTCGGCCAACCCCGCCGCCAGGGAAACCCGATCGTGATCTCCTGCGAGCAGAAAGGGGGCCACGGTGAGCCCGGCGATGGCCGCGCCGGATGCGGTCCAGTGCAACGCGGAAGCAGTCAGCGAGCTGGGATCAAGGTGAATAACCGCGGTCGCGATGAAGCGGCTCCGGCGAGAGCCAGGGCCGCGCGGACAGCCCTCGGTGCTCGCGTCACGTTCGCGGCCATCACCATGCACGTGAGCGCGACGAGGACGATCGCAATGCTGACCAGAGGAGCAGGCCCGTCGCTTCCTGCACATGTCGGGCACCGGTTGGCGAAAGGCATGCCTGGAACCGCCAGCCGGCTGACAGTCCGAACCATCAGGTTATACCTGGGAGTGCTGGCGCTCGCCACGACCACCAGGCCGGCGGCGACCAGCGGCGCGCACACCGCCCAGGCGTTTCCAAATCTTCGGATGCTCACCAAGGTCGGCCCTGGGCGGCGACGCTCGATCTTGAACGAGTCATCGTTCAGGTAGCTTGACGTTCGCCTCCTCGGGCAGCTGGACGATGGTCCACTTAACGATCGTATGCAGGGCGGCCTCAAAGCGGATTGTGAGCGCCCCCTCGCGCTGGGTCATACCAGACATGACATGAGCAACGCTCCTTGCTTCCCTCAGCGCGTGCGGATTCGCGACGACCGCAAAGCTTCTCGATGCAGCGCTTGCGGTCAAGATCGAAGGCGTAATCAATAAAAAGCAGACTCTCGGCGCCTATCGGAGCATGGTTCTGCCGGGGCCGCGGCGTGCACAGGTGCGCTCGGCATGACCGAACTCCTTTCACTGATCGGTCTCGCCGCCCTCGGCGTGTTGGTGGGTGCCTACGGAACGCTGATCGGGGCCGGGGGTGGATTTGTTCTTGTCCCGGTCCTCCTGCTGCTCTATCCGCACGATTCCCCGGCCAAGCTGACCGCCATCTCGCTCGCGGTGGTCTTCGCCAATTCTTCATCCGGCTCGCTGAGCTACTTCCGGCTCCGGCGGGCCGATTACCGGAGCGGGTTCTGGCTTGCGATCGCCACGCTCCCCGGCGCAGTCCTGGGAGCGCTTGCGGTCAGCGCGATTCCCCGCAGCGCTTTTGAGGTGATCATTGGACTCATCCTGTTGACCGTCGGCGGTTACTTGGCGATTCGGCCGCAAGTCCGGATGCCGCTTCTGCTCGCTGCCCCCTTCGTCGTTCAACGCGCGATCACAGACGCCTCTGGGCGCACCTATTCCTATCGATTCAACCTGGCCCTGGCGACGCTGGTCAGCGTCGGTGTTGGCTTTCTATCCAGCCTGCTTGGCATCGGCGGCGGAATCATCCACGTCCCGGTCCTCACCACCTTCTTCGGCTTTCCGGAGCACGTGGCGACTGCAACCTCGCACTTCGTGCTCATGTTCATGTCCGGGGCCGCCACCGGGACGCACGCCCTCGAGGGTGACTACGCGACGACTTTGGCGACTACGGCCGCGTTGGCCGTCGGCGCCCTGGTCGGAGCCCCGCTGGGAGCGCGCATCTCGAATCGGATCGAGGGCCGCTGGATCGTCCGCCTGCTGGCGGTCGCGCTCGGGGTGGTCGGCCTTCGTTTGCTCGTGGCCGCGCTGATGGCTTGAGTGCGGTTCAGGCGGAAATCAATCAATGCAGCCAGAGTCGCGGCGAGCACCAACCTATGACACGGACAGCACCGTTCGACTCGAGCGCCGCTCGTGTCTAATCTCTCATGGGACTCGAGATATGGCCGGCCCTGCCGGCCGCCTCCAGGGTCGCCTCGATCGCTTGACTGTCGTGCGTGGAGGATAAGAACCATGCCTCGAACTGCGAGGGAGGGAGCAGCACGCCGGCTTCTCTCATTTGGGCGAAGAAACGTGCGAATGCTTTCGGATCGCTCGACCTGGCCTCCGAATAGTTCGCCGGAACCCCGTCGCGAAAAAAGACGGTCAGCAAAGAACCCAGCTGGGCGACAGAGGTATCGTCTCGCCTCAAACCATTGGCCAACTGTCCGGCACGCGTTTCAAGCTCCGCGTAAACGGCCGGGGTCAGTTGTGACAGGGTGGCTTCGCCCGCCGCCATCACGACCGGATGGCCGGAAAGAGTACCGGCCTGATATACCGGTCCAACCGGCGCCACGAGATCCAGCAGTTCCGAGCGCCCGCCATAAGCCCCGATGGGGAGTCCGCCACCGATGATCTTGCCGAGGA
>JBOHUP010000395.1:0-6318 GCA_050734615.1 Candidatus Dormibacteraceae bacterium
CACACGAGCGGATGGCTGCCTGACGATGGGGCCCAATCCTTGTCCCACAAGGCCTCACTGTTAGGCAACACACGGACTCGTTCGCATGACCTCGGCACAATCAGGCCGTGGGTGTTGGCAGGAAGGCAGGTTGGCCGGGAGCGGGATTCCGGTCGATCCGATTTGAATCAGAGGACCTCGATACCCCATTCCGATATGCAGCGCTCATTGGGGTTGAGAACTCGCAATCCCTCGCCTGTCTGAAAGGCGTTAGGTGCTGCGGTCATCGGTTCCACGCCAAGGGCCCGGCGCCGTCGCGGGCGATCTGTAAGGGTATCGCCCGTGAATGCCATGACGTGGCTGTACGTCTCATCAAGCCGAATGGCCACTTGCCTCGAATGGTCCGGAGCCTGGAGCGTGACGCGCGCAAATTGATCCCGGTCGCGAGCCAGATCGGTGTACGCGGTGTCGAGGCGCGCCGATCCGACCGGCCGCGGCGAACGGAAGTCGTATGCCGTGCCCTCGACCGGCAGGCGGCAAATCGGTATCTGGCGTTCGTTCGTCGGCAGCCACGTACGCGCGGGAATCTTGAGGACACAACGGTCAATCGACGGCGTCCCAGCGTTAACGTAAGGATGGAACCCGTTCGCGTAGGGCAGCGGTGAATGCCCGACGTTACGCGCAGAAGTGATAACTCGAACACCCGACGATTCGAGGCTGTACTCAACCTCGACGCGCAGCGCGAAGGGGTAGCCCTCGCGGGGGTAGAGGAGCAGACTGAGCAGCGCGCTCGACGCGTTGACTTTCTCGACCGTCCAGGTCATCCATCGCGCGAAACCGTGGAGCGCGTTGTGCTGCTCCGGTTCTGTCAGAGCAACCTGGTATTGGAGTCCGCGGAACTCATACCGGCCATCGGCGAGCCGGTTCGGCCACGGGATGAGAGGTTGGCCGTATGCGCCAAGCGGGACCTCGTCCGGCCCATAACCATCGAGAACCGCCCAGTCATCACACATCAACTCTCGCAGGCCGCCGCCCATCGTAACGACGGTCAAACGCAGCCTGCCGGATTGAAGCACCACCTGGTCGCCGGAAGCGTTCATGGCATTGGCGGCCAGGCTGCCGATTGCGGAGCTCGCGGGTTCGGGCCGTTGGCCAGCATGACAACTGAGTATCGCGGTTGCGGCGCCGGCTACCTGACTTTGATTGGAGGCCCGACGATAAAGCGAGCCGAACTGGAGGCTTCACGAACTGACTAAGATCGCAGCCGAACTCCTTATCGAGCGGTTGATCGAATGGGGGGTCGATACGGTATTCGGCCTGCCGGGCGACGGCATCAACGGGATAACCGAGGCCCTCCGCCGCCATCGTGATCGCATTGAATTCGTCCTCGTCCATCACGAGGAGGCGGCAGCCTTTATGGCGACCGGCTACGCCAAGAGCACCGGTCGTCTCGGCGTGTGTCTGGGCACGTCTGGACCGGGCGGCATCCACCTGCTCAACGGGCTTTATGACGCGAAGCTCGACCATCAGCCGGTGTTGGCTTTGACGGGCATGCAGGAGCTCGAGCTGCTGGGCACCGGATACCAGCAGGAGGTCCACCTGGAAAAGCTCTTCATGGATGTCGCGCAGTACGACGTCATGATTCACACTCCGGTCCAGATCCCGACGCTGGTCGATCTGGCGGTCAAGCACGCCCTCGCCCACCGCACGGTCTCGCACATCACCTTCCCCAATGACGTCCAGCTGATAGACGCCGATACGGCAGCACCGGGTGGCCCTGCGCCCGCGCGGGCTCCGAGCACGGCCCCGGTCTTCATCGGCGCCCCCGGCCTTCCGCGCGACTCCGATCTTCGGCGTGCGGCGGCTGTCTTGAACGAGGGCAAAAAGGTGGTCCTTCTTGCTGGGGCCGGTGCGATCGGAGCGGCCGATGAGTTGCGGCGCGCCGCCGACGCCCTCGCCGCCCCCATAGTGAAGACACTCTCGGGCAAAGGCAGCTTTCCCGATGACGATCCGCTTGCCGTCGGCGGGGTGGGCCTGCTCGGCACGTTGCCGGGCGAGAAATCAATGGAGGAGTGCGACACCTTGTTCATGGTGGGCACGAACTTCCCCTACACAAAGCATTTGCCACAACACGCGCGCACGGTGCAGATCGACATCAGCGGCGTGCGCGCCGGCAATCGCGTGCCGACGGAGGTTCCCCTGGTCGGCGATGCAAAGGAAACGCTCAACGCGCTCATCCCCATGCTGTCGCGCAAGCCTGACCGTGACTTTCTCGAAGACCGCCAGAAGGAGATGAAGGACTGGTGGGTGCGCATGCGTGAGCGGGCCGACGCCGGTCGGGATCCGATCCAGCCTCAATACCTGATCAGCCTCATTGACAAGTTCGCGTCCGATGACGCGATCCTCTCATCCGACTCGGGCACCATCGCCACGTGGTCCGCACGGCACTGGATCATCCGCGGAAACCGCCGCTTCATGATCTCTGGAAACCTGGCCACCATGGCGCCGGGACTGCCGTACACGATCGCGGCTCAGCATGCTTTCCCGGGACGGCAGTGCATCGCGTTTGTTGGCGACGGAGGGTTTTCGATGCTGATGGCGGAGCTCTTGACCGCCATCCGCCACGAACTCCCGATCAAGGTGTTCATCAACAATAACCACGCGTACGGCCAGATCCTCTGGGAGCAGATGGTGCTTGGCTATCCCGAGTTCGGCGTGCGGCATACCGGGATTGCAAACTACGCCTCCTTTGCCGAGGCCAACGGCGCGAAGGCGTTTCGCATCGAACATCCACAGGACCTGGAGGCAGCGGTCAAGGGCGCCTTTGACCACCCCGGGCCGGCGCTGGTCGATTGTCTGACCAACCCCGACGAGCCCCCGATGCCCGCCAAGGTCACATATGAGATGGCCAAGGGGTTCGCTGAGGCATTCATGCATGGCCAACCGCGTCGCCGGCGAATTGCGACGACCCTGTTCAAGGACAAAATCGCCGAATTGATGCCGTGAATGAGCCCAAGCACGGCATCGATCACCTCATCACGAACATCCGGCATGGCCGCTTCGAACGGATGCTGTCGGGCCTGTCGGCGGTTGCGGCGATCGTGACCGGACTCGAGATCTATCTCGAGCACGACCGTGCGAGCTTCGGCAACAGATGGATGTGGTTGCCAATCGCGCTCACGCCACCGATGGCCCTCGCCGGCTTGGCCGGAATCTTCAACCGGCGTGCCGCAAAAACGGCGCTGCCGCTGGTCTCCAGCCTGGTCGTCGCGAATGGCCTGCAGGGGACCTACCTGCACGTGCGCGGCATCATGCGCAAGCCCGGCGGATTCTCTCAGGCCCTCTACAACATCGAGATGGGCCCTCCGTTGATGGCGCCGCTGCTGGTCACGGTCGTCGGAGGCATGGGTCTTCTGGCGGCGATCCTACGCCGGGAGGCATGATGGGCCGGGACTCCAACTCGAGGCGCTTTCCGGGGTTCGATGTCGTCAAGCAGAGTGATCATTGGGACGCCCGCACGCGCGATGTCGTGCTCCAGCGCTTTCGGCTGAAACCCGGGCGCTCCTTCTTCAGCGTCGACGAAGAGGCGGTATGTCGAGCGTTGCTCGCCGCCCTCCTCGCGATCGGACCCAACGACTCCGAGATTCGCGTTTTCGAGATGGTGGACGGCCGGCTGGCGGCCGGGGTCACCGACGGCTGGCGATACGAGGACATGCCCCCCGATACCGAGGCGTGGCGTCTCTCGCTCGCTGAGCTCGGAAGCACGACTTTCCTCGGGCTTGGCCTGGACGGCCGTCTACAGGTGCTGGAGGCGATTCGAACCTCCGACCGCTTCGCCGGCATGCCGGCGAAGCGACTGTGGGACCTGTGGATGCGCTATGCCTGCACCGCGTACTACTCCCACCCGGCGGCCTGGAACGAGATCGGTTTCGGAGGCCCCGCTTATCCGCGTGGCTACAAGAACATGGGACTGGACAGGCGGGAGCCGTGGGAGGTCGAGGAGGTGAATGCGCGCGATCCGATCCCCTGGGCAGCGCGCCTTGAGGCCGCCCGGGGCGACGACGCCAAGCGGCAGAGGGTTATTTGAGCACGGACAACGTTCGGTCTCGAAACGAATCGGCCTGGCTTCTGCCCGAGCCGCAGACGCAGGTTCGGACGCCTTGGCCGCTGCGCGAGCGGATGAACCGTTTCGGGGAGGGAGATGAGGTCGATGTCGTCATCGTCGGCTGTGGCGCAGGTGGGGCGGTTCTCGCCCAGCGCCTCGCTCGGCGAGGCTGGAAGGTCGTCGTGCTCGAGGCCGGCCCTTTCTGGGACCCCGACGAGGACTGGGTATCCGACGAGGCAGGCTCACACCACCTCTACTGGAACGAGCCACGGGTGATCGGAGGGGCGGATCCCGTGCCTCTTGGCTCGAACAACTCAGGTCGAGGCGTCGGCGGCTCGACGATCCATTACGCGGGATATGTCCCGCGGTTTCACCCATCTGACTTTCACACGCATTCGGTTGACGGGGTCGGAGCGGACTGGCCATTCGCCTACGAGGAGCTTCAGCCTTATTACGAACAGATCGAGGAAGAGCTGCCGGTCGCCGGCCAGGACTGGCCATGGGGGCATCCGCATCGGTATCCGCACGGCCCGCATCCGGTCGGCGGAAGCGGCGAGATCTTCCTGCGTGGCTGCCAGCGGTTGGGCGTGAAGGCGCTGGTTGGACCAGTCGCGATCACGAACTGGGTGATGGGCAACCGGCCGCATTGCATCTATCGCGGCTTTTGCCTGCAAGGCTGCAAGGTCAACGCGAAGGCATCGACACTGATCACCCACGTCCCCGATGCGCTCGCCCACGGGGCCGAGATCCGTGACGGCTGCATGGTGAGCCGGGTTGAAATCGATTCCAGGGGATGGTCTAGCGGCGTCGTGTATCTACGCGACGGGGTCGAGCACCGCCAGAAGGCGCGGCTCGTCGTTCTCAGCTGCTACTCAATCGAAACCCCAAGACTGCTGTTGAACTCGGCCTCGGAACGATTCCCGGACGGGCTCTGCAACGACCATGACATGGTCGGCCGCTATCTGATGGTCCAGGGCGCGGCTCAGACGGCGGGGAGGTTCTCGCAAGAGGTCCGCATGTACAAAGCGCCGCCGCCCGAGGTCTCGAGCGAGGCCTTCTATGAAACCGACTCCAGCCGGGACTACAAGCGAGGCTTTTCGATTCAGACCGTGTCGCCCCTGCCAATCACCTGGTCCGAGCACATCGTGGCTCAGGGACACTGGGGGGAAGTCCTACGGGAGTACATGCGCGACTACATCCATTGGGCGAGCCTGGGCGCGCTCTGCGAGTTTCTGCCGTTGGCGGAAAACCGCGTCACACTGGCCGACGAAAGCGACGCTCACGGTCTGCCGGTCGCCAAGTTCAACTACTCGCAGTGCGACAACGATAAGAAGCTGATGAAGGCGGCGACCTCAGTCATGGTCGACATCCTGGAGGCAGCGGGCGCCGAGGAGACGGTGACCATCAACCGATACGCGCACCTGATGGGGGGTGCACGAATGGGCCGCGACGAGCATACCGGGGTCGTCGACCGCAATCTTCGCAGTTTCGCCGTACCCAATCTCTACATCTGCGATGGCAGTGTGACGCCAACCCAGGGGAGTGCCAACCCAGCCCTGACGATCATGGCCCTGGCCGCGCGTTTGGGTGATCACTTGGAAGCGGCATGAAGGCTTTGCTTGGTCGCACCGCGGTGGCCGTAGGGGTGGGATTTGCGACAGTTTTAGCCGCTCGCGCGATCTCGCGCGCGAGAGCACGCTCAACTGACCGACTGCCCATTCCCTACGACTCAGCCTCAAACCGAGTCCTGATCCTGGGCGGTGGATTCGCCGGCCTCCACACAGCGCGCCGCCTGGCGACGCTGATGAAGAAAGGGCCGGGTGTTGCGCTGCGTCTCGTCGATTCCGCGGAGTCGATGACGTTCTGGCCGATGGTGCCAGAGATGATCACCGGCGTCATTCAGGCAGCGCACGTGATGCGGCCGTTGCGAGAGGAGCTGGTCGGTCTCGGCGTCGAATTCATCAACGCCGATGTAAAGGCTGGCGACCTGGATCGGCGCACGATCCAGACCAGCGCTGGAGAGATGGGCTACGACGAGCTCGTCATTGCCATGGGCTGGAAGACAGCCTTCTTCGGGACTCCCGGCGCGCGCGAGCACTGCATGACCATGGAGTCGCTGGCCGACGCGGTGGCGATCAGAAACCGCGTGATCGAGAAGCTCGAAGCTGTGTCGTCGGGGCATCGGTCCGACCTCGAGGTCGTGGTTGTGGGTGGCGGATCGACGGGCGTCGAGG
>JBOHUP010000396.1:0-6468 GCA_050734615.1 Candidatus Dormibacteraceae bacterium
TAGCTGAGTGGTTGGACCACCACCGCCCGGCAACGACTCTGGTCTACGTTGCCGCACTCGCGTCTCCTGAGTACCGAGTCGAGGTGGATGCGTGGGCGGCGCGATGAAACCGTGGTGGGCGCCAGCCGGAAGCTGAGGCTTGAGCGAAGACGGGACTCTGCGCCCGAGTGCCAATCCTTCTATCGAGTTGGCATGTCGGCTCGGATGACGCGTCCGCCAAGTCAAGGGTTAGGCGAAGGGACTAGCGCGGAGCAGGCCCGTCAAGATCGGTAAAACCGCACTCAAGTGCGAGATCTGCCGACTTGAGATGCTGCCCTGTCTTTTCCATCACGTTGGGATCCATCGCCAGCGCGACAACAGCACCACACGTTCGCTTGTTCGAACTTTCACGAGATTCGCGACCGGATTGGCGTTTTCGATCCGATGATCAGCTCTCGCCGAAGAGGCGGCTGAGCTGGTCCAGGACGTAGTCCCGCATGAGCCGGTGATCGCCGTTCGCCATGGACCGAGCAGCCGCACCCACATAGTCAGCTGACCGGGGTCGCGGGCGAAGCCGCAACACGGGCGGAATTCCATAGCGAAGCAGGATCCAGTTGCACAGGATCCTGGCGGTCCGGCCATTTCCATCCGCAAACGGATGAATCCGCACCCACTCACCATGCGCGAATGCGGCGAGCTCCGCGATTTCAGCAATGGTCGCGGAGTCGCTGGCATCGTGCGGGCATGCCGCATCGAGTTTCACCATCCGCCGGGTAACGGATCCTTCGAACCTCCGTAACTCAGCCGCTACGCGCTCAGCCATGACGGCAGGAACATTGCCGACCGCGACCTCGCATTCCTGGAGCGCTCTGGACACGCTGGACCCACGGAACTCGCCCAGCGGATAGTTGGGATCAGTCGTGATCCCAACGTACATGTCGCGGTGCCAAAGACGTACGACGTCCAACGAAAACGCAACTCGCTTGCTGGAATCGGCGACCAGCCGTTTTAGGATCCGAGCGCAGTTGCCTGCGATTCGTTCTTGAGACTCCGGGGTTTCCCTACCCCAGATCTGGCTCAGCGCGTCTCTCGTCGAGGGCCCGTCGCAATCTCAAGACCTCTTCACGCGAGACGTGCCTGGCCTTGAGAGGATCCTTGTACTTGCCCTCGGCTTCGCCGGTCGCTCTTGCTGCGGCCGCGATCGATCGGGCTCTGTCGACTTTGGTCATGCTGCGAAGCCTCTCAACCATCCGCACGAGCCTTCCTTCGATTTCGCCGGCTGCGTCGCGAAGGGGCGCATCGATGAGTTCCTGAATCAGCTGATTAACGGAGGTGTGACGCTCATCGGCGACCAACGTCAAGAGCTGATGCTGGACCGGGTCGTTGAACCTCACAGTTATGGTCGGACGTTCAGCCGGTGCAGGTCTATGAACAACCCGCCCCGCGGCAACATTCCGCCTCATGTGGGTATGGTAGCAGAACGCCCATATGCCATCGAATAACCAGGGTGATGGCAATCTAGCTAGAGCGCAACGCGTGCGGTCAATCCCGCGCGCGACGTTCAAACAAGACGACACGTCTCCCGCGGACCGGAGCTCGCGCGAAGCGAGAGCGAAGTGGAGCGCAATGCGTGCGGTCAATCCCGCGCGCGACTTTCAAACAAGACGACCCGCCTCCCGCGGACCGGAGCTCGCGCGAAGCGAGAGCGACGTGGAGCGGGAGACGGGAGATGAAGCCCCCGGTCCCAAGTCGTCCGTTGAGTTCATTTATCGATCGGCTGATCTGGACTGATGCCTACATCGAGACCCACCGGGTTTGGCCGGGGGGCCGGACCCACGGCGACACCGGCGAGTTGCCGGGGGCCATGCTTACGACAAAGCGAGCCCTCTTCGTCAGCATCCGCATGACCCTCTGGGCGAGCCGCCCCAGAGCGGCGTCGCACTCCCTATGCCGAGGGCTGCGATCCTCAAGCCTTAGGGAGGCCGACCTGGTGCCAGGTGGAACCGCCGTCGGTCGTGGCAAGCAGCTGAAAGCGATCGGTGACGTTGACCGTCCCCACCCAAGCCTGTGCGGACGAGTTCGTGATCGCCAGCCAGCCATGCTGCGCGTCGGCGAACTCCGACCTTTGGACATACCAGCCCGCTGGCACCGGCGATGTGTTCGGAGACGACCAGGTGGCTCCGGCGTCTGAGGTCCATGAGACGCCTTCGGGCCCGACGTTCACAGCCTGCTGTGGATCGATGAAGGAGATCGATCCGGTCGAAAGGGGAAGGTCCCGCACGTAAGCCCAGGTCAAGCCTCCGTCGGTGGTGCGGTAGAGATGGACTTCGGTGGGTTTGAAGGGGAAGGTCTGGTAACAGGCCCCACCCGCCGAGGCACCCGCTTCGTCCAGGCACCACGAGATCGCCATCAGTCCCTGGTCGCCTGCGAAGAACCCATGCGTCTGTCTCGCGTTCACCTCGCACGTAACCTGGCATCTTCCGACGAACCCTGGGATCGTTGACGGTTGCCACGTGCGCCCGCCGTCGTGCGTCACATCGAGCTCATAGAAGGCGACCCCACTACTCAGCACTCCCCACGAGCTGGTGAAGAAAGTGAGCTGCCGCTCGGCCGCTTCGAGACTTGAGGCGCTGACCTCCGTCCAGCGGAGCCCACCGTCGTTCGTTTCGTACACGAAGCGCTCTGCCGAAAATCCGCAGCCACCACAATCGCCTTGATAGCGGTAGACGACCCAACCTTGCACCGGGGTCAGGAAGTAGGCGGTCTCGAGAGTCGAGTCCTCGGCGACGGTACCCGACCCGAACGACGTCGTGTCCTGAGGCAGGGGAACGGCATGTGACTGCCAGTGAAGTCCCCCGTCGATTGTCCCCCACACCACGGCGGAATGACCCTGCTGGCCGACGACGATCCCCCTCCGTGCATCGAACCACTGCATGACCGGCGTGGAGATCTGTCCGCGAAGTGCAAGCGCCTGGTGCCATGTCCGCCCGCCATCCGACGTGGTCGCAAAAATGATCGCGCTGGAGCGCAGTTCCACAAAACCGACTTGTGGAGAAATGAAGCGGTAGTCGATCAAGTTGGCGATTGTGGTCGCGGGTGGAAGCGTCGGCAGGCTCGACGGCGACGAATTCATGCGCACCGCGACCAGGGTCGCGATGACGGCGACCGCGATCACACCGGCGGTCAGCGATGCCAGGCGGCCGTAACTTCGCGTCGCCCGCGGCGTGTCCAACGCTGCGATCGAACGCGACAGAAGGGTCCGGCTCGGGAAGTCCTCGGCGTCGAGCGCATCGTGCAGCTGCTCGCGGACGTCCATTACACCAGCACCTCGTAGCCACGTAGTGCCGGCCGCATGCGCTTCAACCCTCGATTGATCCGCGACTTTACCCCGGCGACCGAAATTCCGAGGGCGCCGGCGACCTCGTCCAGCGGAAGGTCGAGATAGAAGTGGAGGAGGATGGCGGCCCGCTGGTCAGATGGCACACGCAGGAGCGCCCGGCGCACGTCGTGACCCCTCGGGTCCACCTCGCCCGAAGCGCCCACCGGTGGCGAACTCTCCAGAGGCAGGACTGACCACCATTTGGTGCGGCGCATAGAACGCGCTTGATTCACGACGATGCCTAGGAACCAGGGCCGAAACGGGGCGCCGGGCCGGACATTCCCAACGCGCTGCCACGCCTTCAACGCGGCTTCCTGCACCGCGTCCTCAGCGGCGGCCCTGTCCTGCAGCATCCCGTAGGCCAGCCGAGCGGCCGGCGCGATGACCGGGGAGAGAAGGTCTTCGAAGGCGGCCTTGTTCCCGTCGCGCGCCCGCGCGATCAGGTCCGGGTCGCCTGTGGCTCCCATGCATCCGTCACTTTCCTATACGCACTGACGCACCGTGGAGGGTGGCAGGCGATTTTCGGCCTATTCCGCGTGCTTGTCGTCTCGCAGACCACCCCACGCCCATGATCCCGCCTGGCCGGCCGAACCGTACGCGCGTGGAAACGTCTAGCGTCACGGAGAAGACGAGCAGATGGGCAACCGGAGGTCGCTACCATCTGCGGAGGTGCCGCGGTACATGAACTCGACCTCGTGATTGGTACTCGGCGCATCGAACCCCGTCCCCCGCTCCAGCTTTTGAACTCGAAATCGGCGTTGAGAGGCCGTGCTGCCCCCCTACAGTCCCCTTCTACCCCCGCGGCTCGAAGGTTGCTTATTGTTCCCGCAGGGGCATAATTATTCGCAGAACTCCCCTGCCGCTTCGCCGGCAGGGTTCAGGGGTCGCCTGCGGGCGGCCTCTGTCGTTTCCGGACGGAATCACCACGCCGCTGGCTTGGTTACTTGCCTGCTTTCGGCGAGTGCGACCACGCGAGGTAGTTGATTCCCGGCAAGGATCGCGATCGACAGCGTTGTGTACGACGTGGCGGCCGCTTGGAGCTCCTTGCTTCGACGTCCGGGCACAGGGTTAACGACGGTGACAGGTGGGAGCCCTACCGTCATGCGCACAGGCATCTCTAGATCCGAGTCGCCGGATAGCACCATAGCCTCGTCGGAGTCGTGGTTGTACGCGTCGACGAGGAGCATCGTCGCCAAATTGACGTCGGTGCCCTTCTCCTTCCAGTCGCGAATGGATGCGCGCAGGCGTCGGCCCGGTCTAGGTCTCTGAAGCGACATCCAACGTCCAGCTTGCTGATATTCGAGCACGGCGGCCATACCGCGAGCTGGCTGATCCGCAATGGGTCGAATTACGTCGTTCGCGCGGAATTGACCCTCCGTATGCACCACTACAGTCGGTAGGCTCCGGAGAGCTCGAAGGTAGACATCTTGTCGTAACGCCTTCGCACCAGACAGGCGCGCGGTGAAATATCGAACTCTGTGCACGATTCTGCCGGGCAACAGGGCGGTTGCGAGCGCTT
The DNA here is from genome assembly GCA_050734615.1 of Candidatus Dormibacteraceae bacterium. Taxonomy (GTDB): domain Bacteria; phylum Chloroflexota; class Dormibacteria; order Dormibacterales; family Dormibacteraceae; genus DASXBJ01. Next base: position 4,878 of record JBOHUP010000396.1, read on the forward strand.
CAACATCGAGCCACTTGTACGGCGAGCCCTTCAGGCAGCCGTTGTACAGGTTCAGCCCATCGATGTAGATATTCGCGGTCGGGTAGGGGTCAGAAACTTATTCCCAGAGTCGGCGCCGGCCGGCCTCGGTGATCGCGTCGCGCACCTGCCACCGATAATGAGGACGCGGACGTCCCACCGAATGACTGCGAGGAAGCCGAGCACGCGCGCTACAGTTCACGTCGTGCGCGGCGATGAGCTCGCGCCGTAGGCTCAGGAGTGGGAGAAGGAACCGATGGCAGTTGACATGGCGGCTCGCTACCGCCTCCAGGATGTTGAGCAGGCGACCGAGAGCGCACCGGATGCGCATGCCGCGCCCCGCCGCGGACCCTACCTGGCGGTGACCGTCTTCGACGGCGACCAATGGGCGTCGATCTGCAGGGAGCTAGACGTAGCCTCCGCCGGCCGCACGGCGGACGAGGCGATCGCCAATGTGGTCGACGCCGTGCGGGAGTATCTCCAGGCCGCGCGCGAGCAGGGAGGCGACGCACGCACCGAGCGCCGCGTTCCAGATCCCGAAATGCGCGACTTCCTGCTGGCGCATCACGGCCCGGACCCGATCAGCTACGTCAGCTTCGTGCTCTGGCCTGACAGGTCCTGACCGCCGCCGGTGCGCTGGTCGCACAATGAGGTTGTCCGCGTTCTTCGCCATTTCGGATTCGCTCTCCACCGCCATGGCGCCAGGCACGACATCTATGCCCACCCGGACCAGCCCAGGACCATGGTGGTCGTGCCCCGACACCGGCAGATTCCCGATCCGACCGTCCGCTCCATCTGGCGGCAGGCGGGTATCGCTCGAGCTGACGCCGAGGCGCTGAGGTGATCATCCTGCAGGCCGCCTTCCTGGCCGACCGCGGACAGGCAAACCCGGACGGCAGCTTTATGGTCTGGCGCGGCGGGATCACCGAAGTCGCCACCAGCAGCTTCCCTGCGCCGATCAACCTCACGATGATCCTGCGCATGCAAGCCGACCGCGAGGACGCCGAAACACTTCACGAGTTCGGCATGAGGATCGAGCTCGATGGCCGAGAGATTGGACCATGGCGTCAGGTCCCGATCGCCTTACGCGTGCCGGAAGGCGAGCCACGGGTCTACCTCAACATGATCAACGAACTGCGATTCATCGTGCAGGAGGCTGGTGCGGTCACGATCGAGGCGATGGTGGACGACCGCCCGCTGCCGCCTCTTCACCTACGGGTAAGGGCAGCGCCCCAGCCGCCGGCAGTCTGACCAGGCGTCGGCTCGCGATCGCCGCGCGACGCGTCACAGTAGGGGTCAAACCACCTCTAACAGATCGATTCTGAGATCAAAAGGTGGAGCGGGAGACGGGGTCCGACGCCCCAAGTACCAATCGCTCGGCCGAATTCAGTTATCGACTGCAGTGAGCAGAGTCAGGTGCCCAAACGAGCGACGATTGCACGCGGCGGAAGGATTTCGAGGTCGGCCACGACGACGCCCTCGAAATGGCGGTCGCGTGTGACGAGAGCATCGGCGCGACCATCCTTCGCGAGCTGGATCAGGTAGTCGTCGCCAGCATCTCGCGGCACTGTCC
>JBOHUP010000397.1:0-2985 GCA_050734615.1 Candidatus Dormibacteraceae bacterium
GATCACCTATATGGCGGGCGGGCTCTGAAAGCATCCATCACATCGGTCGACGTGGCCGGCAAGCGAGTCCTCGTCAGGGAGGACCTCAACGTTCCGATGTCGAAGGGCGCGATCGCGGATGACGCGCGAATCCGCGCGGCGGTGCCCACGCTGCAGCACCTCGCGCAACGCGGCGCGAAGGTCATCGTCATGTCGCATCTCGGTCGGCCCAAGGGGGTCGACCCAGGGCTGACGCTTCGCCCGGTCGCGGCGCGGCTTTCGGAGCTCATGAATCAGAAGGTGCAGTTCGCGGAGGATTGCGTCGGCGAGGCGGCCGGCTCTGCAGCCGCGAGGCTCTTGGCCGGCCAGGTCCTGCTCCTCGAGAATGTGCGGTTCCATCCCGAGGACGAGGCTGACGACCCCGAGTTCGCGCACAAGCTGGCCTCGCTCGGTGAGATCTTCGTCAACGACGCATTCGCCGCGTCTCACCGGGCGCACGCCTCGGTGGTTGGCGTGGCGGCCTACCTGCCCGCGTTTGCGGGCGAGCTCATGGAGGCCGAGCTGAAAGCGCTTCACGTGGCGCTCGACAATCCCAAGCGTCCGATGGTCGCTGTCATCGGCGGCGCGAAGGTGTCGACCAAGATCGGGGTTCTGGAGAGCCTCCTCGGCAAGGTGGACTCGCTGCTCATCGGCGGCGCCATGGCCAACACCTTTTTCAAGGCCAAGGGCTGGCCGACCGGCACCGGCATGGTCGAGGAGACCGCCCTGGATGAAGCCCGCGCTGTCGCCGCGAAGGCCGGCGGCAAGCTCGCCCTCCCGGTCGACCTGGTCTGTGCGCGGCGCATGGAAGCCGGCGAGCCGCTGCGAGTCATGGATGCCGACGCCGTCGAGGCCGGCTGGATGGCGCTGGACATCGGGCCCAAGAGCGTGTCTTGGTTTGGGGTCACGCTGCAAGGAGCCGGCACCGCCGTCTGGAATGGCCCGGTCGGAGTGGCCGAGATCAAGGACTTCAGCGACGGCACCAGGGCAATCGGTGAAGCGATGGCGAAGTCTGGCGGCTACACGCTGGTCGGAGGCGGCGACACCGTGGCGGCGGTCGACGTTCTGGGGCTGGCCGGGCGATTTTCGTTCGTGTCGACCGGCGGTGGCGCTACCCTCGAGTACCTCGAAGGCAAGGAGCTGCCCGGCATCGCAATCCTCAAGGAGCAATAGCGCCAGAACATGTCGAGCCGCCCCCCCGGCATGCCCATCGTGGCAGCCAACTGGAAGATGAACCCGACCGACTCCGACGCGGCGCTCGACCTCGTGCGCGGCGTCCTTTCGGTCGCCAGGGGCCATGCCGACCGGGTCGAGGTCGCGCTGTTCCCGCCATACCCGTGGTTGGTGGGCGTCGCCGAGGTGCTGGCCGAGTCAGGCGTCAAACTCGGCGCCCAGGACTGCTTTTGGGAGATGTCCGGCGCGTACACCGGCGAAGTCTCGCCGGCGATGCTCAAAGGCTGGTGCCAGTGGGTGATCGTCGGGCACTCCGAGCGGCGCGTCTTTCTCGCCGAGAGCGATGAGATGGTGGCCAAGAAGGCCGCGGCCGCGCTCGCCAGCGAGCTCAGCGTGATCATGTGCGTGGGCGAGCTGACCGAGCAGTACGACGCGGGCACGTCCGACGAGGTGGTGAGCGCCCAGGTCAGAGCAGGTCTCGCCAATTGCTCGGCCGACGACTCGGCACGCCTGGTCATCGCCTACGAGCCGGTCTGGGCCATCGGCACCGGCAAGAGCGCGGACCCCGAGCACGCCTACCGGACGATGCGGTTGATCCGGCGCGTGGTGGGGGAGATCATCGGCGCGGGCGCCGCACGGAAGGTGCGCGTGCTGTACGGCGGGAGCGTCAACTCGAGCAACGTGCAGACGTATGTCGAGCTCCCACTTTGCGACGGCTGCCTGGTCGGCGGGGCGAGTCTCGACGCCGACGAGTTCGCCCATATCGTGAAGGTGACCGCCGAGGTCTATGGCCACCGCTAGGGCCGGCCGCCCGGGCACGCTCGTCCTGCTGCGCCACGGGCAGAGCACGTGGAACCTCGAGAACCGCTTCACGGGTTGGCATGATGTCCCTCTGAGCGAGCGCGGCGTGGCTGAGGCGGTCGAGGCCGGGCGCTTGATGAGGGAGGCCGGGCTTGCGCCCGAGATCGTGCACACCTCGGTTCTCGTTCGCGCCATTCACACGGCGGACCTCGCCCTGCGCGAGATGGGCATGACCTGGATCCCGGTGCACAGGAGCTGGCGCTTGAACGAGCGGCACTATGGCGCCCTGGAGGGCCTCGACAAGCGGCAGACCGCCGAGGAGTACGGCGACGCCAAGGTCAAGGTGTGGCGCCGGAGCTACGCGGTGCGGCCGCCGGACCTCGAGGCATCCGACCGGCGGCACCCGTCACACGATCCGCGGTACGCCGACCTCCCGGGCGAGCTGCTGCCCAAGGCGGAATCCCTGAAGGACGTCGTGGAAAGGATGCTCCCGTACTGGTACGACGCCATCGTGCCCGATCTCCGGCATCGCTCGTGCGTGCTGGTCTCGGCCCACGGCAACAGCCTTCGCGCCCTGGTCAAGCACCTCGACGGCCTCAGCGAGCAGCAGGTGGTCGAGCTGGACATCCCGACGGGCGTGCCGCGAGCCTATGAGCTCGGATCGGACCTCAAGCCGAAGTCCTGGCGCTATCTGGGCGACGCGGCCGAGATCGAGCGCCGGGCGGCCGCGGTCAAGGCCCAGGCTTCGGGATCGAAATCTTCGAGCACGTAGACTGGTTGAGTCCTGTAGATAAGTTCACCAAGGGGGGTACCCGCCATGCCACTTGAGCTGCCGCCGCTGCCCTACGCATTCGATGCTCTCGAGCCGCACATCGACGCCAAGACGATGGAGATTCACCACGACAAGCATCACGCCGCCTACGTCAATAACCTCAATGCTGCCGTCAAGGATCAGCCCGGTCTGCAAAGCAAGAGCGTCGAAGACTTGATCTC
>JBOHUP010000398.1:0-3466 GCA_050734615.1 Candidatus Dormibacteraceae bacterium
GTTCGACCCTAGGCCGGCCTTGGGTGCGGTGGTCGGCGCTGGGGTCTTCCTGTTCGGCTACGGCGCGGTCTGGTGGTCCATGCGCGATCAGGGCGTTTACACCGGTCCGGCCGGCTGGTCGCTTGCCGTGTTGTACGAGCTCATCGGCGTCTCCGCGATCATCGGCGGCGTTGCTTTGAGCCGGGCGAATGCTGGGGTGAGCGGCAGGGCTCGGCGCCAGCGGCAGGCCCAGGCCGCCGCGGTTGTCGCCGCCGGAGTCGGCGCCTGGGTGATCGAGGCGCGTTGCGCTACCGCGGCGTGAGCTTCGAGATCGTGTACGGGGTCTATGGGCCTACTGTCCCGCTGATCGCCTTGGCCGCAGCAGCTGCCGGCATCAATGCGATGAGGGAGAGCTGGCTCCAGCTCGGTTTGTGCATCGCGATCATCGCCATCGCCTCCGTGAGCACGTTCTTCGGACCGCTCGGGGCGTGGGGACTCACCGGCCTGGGCTGTTGCCTGGCGCTGCTGGTTTACGCAGCGGCCTTGACGGTCCGGCAGCGTCAAGCGTGAGGGGCCAGCCATTACCACCAACACCCATGAGCCCCTCGACCCGTTGATCCACGTCCCAGCGCGGTTACGGATCCTGGTCACGCTGGCCGCGCTGAACGAGGGCGACACGCTTTCCTTCACACGACTTCAGAACATGCTGGAGCTGACGCCCGGCAACCTGATCACGCATCTTCGGAGGCTCGACGAAGCTGCCTACCTCACCAGTCAGAAAACCGGAGACGGGGCCGGGTCGACGACCACCGTGGCTCTCACTACACGAGGTCGCGCGGCGCTGGACGCGTACACGGAGGCGCTTCGCAAGCTGCTCGGCGGTCTGGCTCCGTGAACGGAGCAGCCGTGATTACGGTTGACCACCTGGTCAAGAGGTACGGAGGTTTGGTTGCCGTCAACGATGTCTCGCTTTCCATACGTGAAGGAGAGATCTTCGGAATCATCGGCCCTAACGGTGCCGGCAAGACAACCACGGTCGAGTGCATCTCAGGGCTGCGCGCTCCCGACGCGGGATCAATCAGCGTGTTCGGGCTTTCTCCGCAGCAGGACCGGAACAAGCTCAGAGAGTTTGTCGGTGTCCAGCTGCAGGAGAGCGCGCTGCCTCCTCGAATCAAGGTCGGAGAGGTGGTGAGGCTCTTCGCCAGGTTCTACTCCGATCCCCTCGATCCGGACCAGTTGCTCGAGTCACTGGGCCTCAAGCAATTCGTTAACTCCTCCTTCAAGAACCTTTCCGGCGGCCAGAAACAGCGGGTTTCTGTCGCCCTGGCTCTGGTGGGTAACCCCAAGCTCGCCATCCTCGACGAGCTGACCACAGGGCTTGATCCTGAGGCAAGACGTGAAATCTGGAGCCTCATCGAACGGATGAAGGCACGTGGCGTGACGGTGCTCTTGGTGACTCACTTCATGGACGAGGCAGAAAGACTGTGTGATCGCCTGGCGCTGATCAACCACGGAGCCGTTGTGGCCCTCGACACACCGGAAGCGATGGCGGCCAGAGCCGGTGGGAGCAGGGTCCGATTTGTCCCATCACGACCGGTCGACGAGCAGACCCTACGAGCGATCCCTGGAGTGAACGAAATCGAGAGGAAGGAGAGGTACGTCACCGTCACCGGTACGGGCGATCTCGCGGGATCTCTGATCAATGCTCTGGCAGCAATCGGAGTTCGAGTATCAGATGTGGAGGCAAGAACGGGGAACCTCGAGGATGCTTTCATCAAGCTGACGAAGGACGACTCCATCAGCGTTGGGAAAGGGGTTGGGGAATGACTGGTTATCGTCGGGAGTGGATCAGTCACAGGTCGCGCGTTCAGTTCGCCGAGCTGCTTAAGGTCCAGAGCAAGCTCGCTTTACGAGAACCGATTACCCTTTTTGGCGGGCTTGCACTCCCAGCCATCCTCCTAGCGGTGTTTGGTTTCATCGGACAGGCGAATCCAGGAAACGTGGGCAGCACCGGGTTGTCGATCATCGAAGTTTGGACTCCAACCATCCTGGTCCTCTCGTTCATATTCATCTCGGTTTCTCTGCCCAACACTCTGGTCAGGGATCGTGAGATCGGCTGGCTGAGAAGGGTTTCAACAACACCGCTGCATCCGTCCAGGCTGCTTGCAGCACAGCTGGTCATCGATCTAATTGTTGCCGCGGCGGCAGTCCTGATAGTCATCCTGGAGGCAAAGCTCGTGTTCGGCGCGTCACTCCACGTGCAGATTTTGGCTTTTGCTGTTTCGCTCCTGCTCGCGATTGTCGAGTTGTTCGTGCTTGGCCTTGTGCTCGTGGCCTTGGTGCCGACACAGGCCGTCGCACAACCTGTCGCCGGGGTGGTTACCTTCGGTTTGATGTTCCTTTCGGGTCTGTGGGTCAATCCGGCACAGATCGGCGACCCCTTGCAGACGATCATGTACTACTCGCCGAGCGGCGCCGCCGTGAGGGCTGTGCTCGATTCCGCGTTCAATGGTGGTCCTTCATATGCAGCGTGGCTGACCATGGCCGTCTACGCGGTCATCTTCGGATTCATAGCGACCCGCTATTTCCGCTGGGAGTAGCTCACTGGCGCCCCATCGCCGGCGCCGTATCACGGGCGTGTCAGGCACTCCAGGAGCCAGGAGGAACCAGGAGGAACTTTGAGCCACGCGCGGACACGTAATCACTATGAAATTTGGACCCGGAATTGACCGGTCGACGTGGCTGCGCATCGCGCTGAGCGGAACCACTACGGGTGGCTTGTTAGCCGGCGCACAGCGCCGGTCACGGTGCCGACACCGGAGCGGATGATCGCGGTCGAGCCGAGCATCGTGTCGAGACTGTGGCGCCTGATCGCGGTTCGGCTGGCGGCAAGGGAAAGCCAACTGCAAGCTCTGGCGCTGCTGGATCTGAAGCGCCGCCTGGCCAAGCTGCTGCTCGCGCTCGGTGAAGCAGTGAGAGCCCTCTGCCGGCTCGGCTTCTCTGCCTCGCCGAGCTGGCGGATCTGGCTGAGCGGGCTGCTCGCTCGACTACGAACCCCCGCTGTATCGCTTGCTCCGCAGCTGTTCAAATCGCGTTCGAGCCTCGATCCGGTCCATAAGGCGTGCCCGGTCCTCGCAGCGCCAGACGGTGTCGAGCAACTCGTCGTACTGCGTCTGCAGGTCGGGTATCTCGACCTTCAGGCGGTCTTTTGAGTGGCGTTTCATGGTCTCGACTCACCTCTGATCCGAGCATGCACCAGCACCGCTGATCGGTCTGTTACGAGGCGCACATCCAGCGACGCCCTTCGCCTGGTTGGGTTGTGGCAGCCGGGCCGTGAGGTCTTCCACATCCATCCTCTCGGAGCTATCGACCCGGTGGTGACCATGAGCAGGGATTCAGAGAAATACTCGACCTGCGGTAGCGGTGCTCGATGCTCACACGAGCGGATGGCTGCCTGACGATGGGGCCCCATCCTTGTCCCACAAGG
>JBOHUP010000399.1:0-3525 GCA_050734615.1 Candidatus Dormibacteraceae bacterium
GTCGATTGCAGGGCCATGGCGTTCCTTCAATTGGAGGTATTGACCAAATGGATACAGGCACGTTGGTGACGATCGCGGTGGTCGTGCTTGCGATAGTGGTCCTGCTCCTGCTCGTGCGGGCATTCACCGGCCGTAGCAAGCGGCCGGCCCTGCGACCGCTGGCGGTCGAGTCGCGTGATCGCTACATCACAGAGTGGGACCAGATCGAGACGCGATTCATCGAGGCTCCAGAGAACGCGGTGCGCGAGGCTGACGCGCTGGTCATGTCGGTCCTGCGCGAGCGCGGTCATCCGCTGGGAGAAAGAGACCTGCCCGGAGAGGTTCGGATGGCCCGCCGCGAGGCGGTCCAGCGAAAAGACAAGACCGAAGGCATGCGCCAGGCCATGCTTCGTTATCGATCGGCGATGGAGAAGATGGTCGGCACCGAAGACGAAGCGCAGCGTTCGGCACGCGAACGCCGTCGCGAGATCGCCTGACGAGTTAATTCGAGGCTTACGGCCCGGTTGGCGTGTAGTGCGGCCACGCATCCTGAACTGCCGCCAGCCGGGCCGTGATCTCTGCGGAACCGGCGATGTCGTAGATGTACGCGACCCCGGTGGGCGTGGGCGCACCGCCCAGGCACGTCGAGCAGGCGCGCTCGCCGATGTACCAGACGAGGTCGTTGCTCAAGACCTTCACCCCTGAACGTCCGGGTGGGGATGTGTTCGAGGCGCTGTTGCCCTGCACGCTGTAGAACCCGACAGCGCCGACTCCACTCGCGGTGCGGAAGGTGTATGCAATCCAGCGCCCATCTGGTGTGGCGCGAGGCCGGATCCAGTGCAGCGCCAGCATCGACGAGAGGCCGCCGGCCGGATCCCATCGATGGACTTTGCCGCTCGCATCCTCGAAGAACAGCCGGCTGGGCGCCGACGCCCAGACGGCCATCGTCATCCCGGACGTCGAGTACACAAGCGTGCCGTCGCTCGCGCGACGCACCTGGTCGGCGGCGGTCTGGCCGGAGCCGCCGGTGTGAAAGGTTTGGAACAGCGCGATGTACTGCCCGTCCGGCGAGTAGCTCAGAAAGCTGTCGTCTTCGTCGGGGTTGATGCCGCGGTTGAGTATCGCGGGCAGCGTCGCCAGCACCCGGTTGCCCGACGGACCAGCGAGGCGCCAGGCATTACCGTCCAGGTAGGTGACGGTGCGTCCATCGGGGCTGATCGAATACTGGCCCGAGTTGATCCCACCGCTGTAGCCGGCCATCAGCTTGGTTGAACCGGCGGCCAGGTTGGCTTCCACGATCTGCTGATCGGCGGTCTCGTAAGCGACCTGACCGGCGCTGACAAACTGCGGCGAAAGTGTGTTGGAATCGAACGTGCAGAGATTCTTGGCGTTGGCGGGGTCCTCGATGTCGCGTACGACAACAGTCGGATCGCCCGCCACCCTGCCGATTACGAGATTGTCGCCGGCAGGCACGGGCACAGTGCAGTGGACCAGTGAGGCTGGGCCCGTCGAGGGCGATGCGCTAGCGCTCGCCGAGCTTGAAGCGACGGGGCTCGCAGCGGTGGCCGGCGAGCTTGCGGCCGAGCCAGGGCTGTGCGATGCGGAGGGCGTCGATCCACCGCAAGCCGCGAGCACGGCGATCGCGGCGGCCAACGACAGGCGCACGCGCACCGCGTAACAGTACCCCGAGACGGGCTACTGGTCGATCAACTGCGCGAGGAGCTTGCGAGTTGACGGACGGAGCTTTTCGCTAAGTCGGTAATACACCCATATGCCGCGCTTCTCGCAATCAACCAGGCCGGCCCCTCTGAGCTTGGCCATGTGATGTGAGATCGTCGGCTGGCTCAGCTCAAGGCCGGCGGTGAAATCGCAGATGCAGATCGGAGCGTCGGCCTTCCAGAGCGAGGCCACCATGGTGAGGCGCGTCGGGTCCGCCAGCGCTTTCATCAGGACCGATGTATCGCCGGCCCAGCTCGACTTGACGGCAGGCAGGGCGCAGCACTCGCCGCGTTCGCGGAGCATGGGCAGCTGTTTCAGTGCCACGAAAAGATAATACCCCAACCCATCGACATCGATCGATGGATATGTTAGGCTCAACCCATCGACGTTCATCGATCAAAGGAGTTGCTCTGACATGGGTGATGTGAAGGAAGCCGTCCGCTCGAGGTACGCGGGAGCCGCCAGGCAGCTCGAGGTCCTCCAGCTCGATTCCGGCGCCGGCTGTTGCGGCATCGACGGCTCGGATTGCGGCTGCGCCGGGGCCTATTCGGACGAGCAGCTGAAGGAAATTGGCATGAGCGACGGGCTCAGCCTCGGTTGCGGCAATCCGACCGCGCTGGCGCAGTTGGAGCCCGGCCAGGTCGTCCTTGACCTGGGTTCCGGTGCCGGCCTGGACGTCCTGCTGTCGGCCAGGCGCGTCGCCCCGGGTGGCCACGCTTACGGCCTCGACATGACGGACGAGATGCTTGCGCTGGCCAACCGCAACCGCCTGCAGGCGGGAATCGACAACGCGACTTTTCTCAAGGGCGCCATCGAGAGCATCCCGCTGCCTGACAGCTCGGTCGACGTCGTCATCTCGAACTGCGTGATCAACCTGGCGGAGGACAAGCGGGCGGTGATCAATGAGGCGTTTCGGGTGCTCAAGCCGGGCGGCCGGTTCGCCGTAGCGGACATGGTCGAGCTCGAGACGCTCAGCCCCGAGACGAAAAAGCAGCTTGACTCGTGGGCGGGCTGCATCTCCGGCACCATCCCCATCGACGATTACCGCGCCGCCCTGGTCGAGGCGGGGTTCGAAGATTCCGACTTTCAGGTTCACGCCACGCAATCCCTGCCCGATGGGGAGGGCAAGGTGGGCAGCGCTTACATTCGCGCGCGAAAGCCTCAGGGCGAGCAATCAGCGCCCGACGGGGCCGATTAGCGAGCTCCCTCGCCAGCAGGAACGGCCGCGATTCGCGCCATTGCGATTCGCCGTGCCGCCGCGTCAGTGTTGATCCCGTCGCGCTCCGCCGCTTGCAGGATCTCGTAGATCGCGTCGCCGATTCCCGCGAGACGCTGATCGAGTGTCTCGCGGGACCATCCCTGCTCCTCCAGGCCGCCGCCATGAAGGACGCCGCCCGAGTTGATCACGAAGTCGGGCGCGTACACGATGCCGCGCTCGCGCAGGAGGTCGGCGTCCGAAGGCTTCTCGAGCTGGTTGTTGGCTGCGCCCGCGACGATGCGGCACTTCAGGTCGGGAATCGAGGCCGAGCTCAGCACCGCGCCGGTGGCGCAGGGAGCCAGGACGTCGCAGCGCGTGGTGAGCGCCTTGCCGGGCGCGACCACATTGATCCCTTCGGCGCGCAGCAGGTCCAGCCGGGCCGGGTCGACATCCGTGGCGATGACCGAAGCGCCGGCCTGCTGCAGCATCGATATGAGAGGGCGCCCGACTCCGCCGGCTCCCTGAACGAAGACAGTTCGTCCATGGAGGTCCTCGCTGCCAAACGCGTGGCGGCTCGCGCCGCGAATGCCATGGAAGACCCCGACCGCGGTGTCGGGAGCGGTGTCGCC
>JBOHUP010000400.1:0-1896 GCA_050734615.1 Candidatus Dormibacteraceae bacterium
CTGGTGACCACCTCGCGCGAAGAGCTCTTCTCGCTCGCCAACGAGGACCCGGCCAAGCTCACGGAGCGGCCGCCCATCGTCACGGTCCTGGGCCATGTCGACCATGGCAAGACGTCGATCCTCGACGCGATCCGCAAGACGCGCGTCGCGGCGGGTGAGGCCGGAGGCATCACGCAGCGGATCGGCGCCTACAAGATCGACACTGCGGACGGCCACCCGGTGGTCTTCATCGACACTCCAGGCCACGAGGCATTCACGGCCATGCGGGCGCGCGGCGCCCAGGTCACCGACCTGGTAGTCCTGGTCGTCGCGGCGGACGACGGCGTCATGCCGCAGACGATCGAGGCAATCCACCATGCACGCGCCGCCAAGGTCCCGATCATCGTCGCCATCAACAAGATCGACAAGGACAACGCGAACGTGGACCGGGTGCACCAGGAGCTCGCCGAGCAGGGGATCGTGACACGCCACTACGGCGGCGAGCACGAGTGCGTGCACCTGAGCGCCAAGACCGGCAACGGCATCGACGACCTGCTGACGACGATCGTGCTGTCCTCGGACATCCTGGAGCTGAAGGCCAACCCAGACCGCAACGCCATCGGCACGATCGTCGACGCCCACCTCGAGCGCGGTCGCGGCCCGGTGGCCACCGTCCTCGTCCAGGCGGGGACCCTACGGGTTGGTGACGACTTCGTGTGCGGCCATATCTACGGCCGTGTGCGTGCGCTCGCGGACGATCGTGGGCGCATGGTCACGGAAGCCCCGCCCGCGACGCCTGTCGTGGTTTCCGGTATGAGCGAGGTTCCCCAGGCCGGCGACATCTTCCAGGTGGTGGGCTCGGAAAAGGCGGCGCGACAGATCGCGCTGACCAAGCTCACCGAGAAGCGCACGATGGAGGCCGCGCGGGACTTTGCTCCGCGTATCACCCTCGAAGAGCTCGCCCGCCGCGCCAAGGAAGGTGAGGTCAAAGAGCTCAGCCTCGTGGTCAAGGCCGACGCCCAGGGGACTCTGGAGGCGGTGCTCAGCGCGCTGCAGAAGATCGAAGACCCCGTGGTCGCGATCAAGATCGTCGGCCAGGGCGTCGGAGCGGTGAGCGACTCCGACCTGCTGCTGGCGGGCGTGTCGAACGCGATCATCGTCTGCTTCAACTTGAAGACGACGCCTTCTTCGAATGCGGCGGCAGAGCGCGCCAAAGTGGAGGTGCGCTACTACGACGTCATCTACAAGCTGACCGAGGACGTCGAGCGCGCCGCCAAGGGCATGCGCGAGCCGACCTACAGGCAGATTCGGGAGGGCAAGGTCGAGGTCATCACCCCGATCAAGATCCCGCGACTCGGCATCGTCGCGGGCAGCCGTGTGCTGGAGGGCAAGGTCAGCCGTGGGGGCTGGGTCAAGCTTTTCCGTGGCCGAGAGCAGGTATTCGAAGGTCGCATCAGCTCACTGAAGCATTTCAAGGAAGACGTCCGCGAGATGCCCGCTGGACAGGAGTGCGGCATCGGGCTCGAGGGTTATGAAACGTACACGGCCGGGGACACCATGGAGACGTATCGACTCGAGCGGGAAGAAATTTAAGCAAGTCGTGTCTTGCTGACAGCGGAGGTCGTCATGACCAGCTACCGCGCCGACCAGGTTGGCGAGCAGGTGCGCGAGGAGATCATGTCCATCATTCGACGTGAGCTCAAGGATCCACGCATCGGTTTCGTCAGCATCACCGCCGTGCGCATGTCGCCCGACCTGCGCCAGGCCCGCGTGCGCGTCAGCGTCCTCGGCAACCCAGAGCAGAAGAAGGAATCGATGGCAGGGCTGGTTTCGGCACGCGGCCTGATCAGGCACGAGCTGGGCAGGCGGCTGCAGAATCTCAAGTTCTCCCCCGAGCTGCGGTTCGAGCTCGACCCC
>JBOHUP010000401.1:0-4115 GCA_050734615.1 Candidatus Dormibacteraceae bacterium
GGAGCTGGAAGAGCTCTGGCGCGACATCGGGCTGGTGCCGCAGGCGGCGTTCCTGTTCAGCGGGACCGTGGCCAGCAACCTGCGGCTGGGCCGGCCGGAGGCGACCGATACCGAGCTGTGGCACGCCCTGGACATCGCCCAGGCGGCCGATTTCGTCGCCGCCATGCCCGGGCAGCTGGAGGCGGCCATCGACCAGGGCGGCACGAACGTCTCCGGCGGCCAGCGCCAGCGCCTCGCGATCGCGCGTGCGGTGGTCAAGCGCCCATCGGTGTACCTGTTCGACGATTGCTTCTCCGCGCTTGACGCCGGCACCGACGCCCGCCTCCGCGCGGCCCTGCGCTCGGAGACGCTCGACGCCACGGTCCTGATCGTCGCCCAGCGCGTGAGCACGATCATGCACGCGGACCGGATCATCGTCCTCGACGACGGGCGCATCGTGGGCCTCGGTACGCATGCAGAGCTGATGAATTCCTGCGAACCGTATCGCGAGATCGTCGATTCGCAGCTGGGCGCGGCGGCGGTCGCATGATCAATCGAGGACCGGCCGGACGAGCGAGACCGGCCCGAGGAGCGATGGGCGGCGGCTTCATGGGCATGGGAGGTCCGCCGGCCGGCAAAACGCGGGACATGCGCAAGACGCTGAGCCAGCTGGTCGGCCGGCTCCGACCGGAGCTGCCGTTGGTCGTGTTCGTCGCACTGCTTGGCGCCGCGAGCGTGGCGTTCTCCGTGGTCGGCCCCAAGATCGTCGGCAACGCCACCAACGTCATCTTCAACGGCATCGTGGGCAAGATGCTGCCGGCCGGCCTCACCAAGGCGCAGGCGATCGCGGCGTTGCGCGCGCACGGCCAGGACCAGGTCGCCCAGATGCTGTCGGGCATGAACGTCACGCCTGGTCAAGGCATCGATTACACCCAGCTCGGCAGCCTCCTGCTGCTGGCGGTCGCGGTCTACCTCGCCGCCTCGATCTTCACCTGGGCCCAGGGCTACATCATGGCCGGGGTCGCCCAGCGCACGGTCTACGGCATGCGGCGCGACGTCGAAGCCAAGCTGGGCCGGCTGCCGCTCAAGTATTTCGACAGCCACTCGCACGGCGACATCCTCAGCCGTGTCACCAACGACATCGACAACGTGACCACGACGCTTCAGCAGGGCTTGAGCCAGATCCTGACGGCGGTGCTGACGGTGATCGGCGTGCTCGGGATGATGTTCTGGATCAACCCGCTGCTGGCTGTGATCTCGCTGGTGACGGTGCCTCTGTCGGTCGTGGTGGTCATCCTCATCGGACGCCAATCTCAAAAACAGTTCGCCATCCAGTGGAAGGTGACCGGCACCCTCAACGGGCACGTCGAGGAGATGCACACCGGGCATGCTCTCGTCCAGGTCTTCGGGCGGCGGCGCAAGGCCAGGGAAGAGTTCGACCGGCAGAATCAAATGCTGTACGAGGCGAGCTTCCGGGCCCAGTTCCTCTCGGGCATCATCCAACCGGCGATGCAGTTCGTGGGCAACCTCAACTACGTCGCCATCGCGGTCATCGGCGGATACCGGATCGCCAGCGGCACGATGTCGCTGGGCGACGTCCAGGCCTTCATCCAGTACTCGCGGCAGTTCACCATGCCGATCATGCAGATCGCGGGCCAGGCCAACCTCCTCCAGTCCGGCCTGGCCTCGGCCGAGCGCGTCTTCGAACTTCTGGCGGAGGCAGAGGAGTCGCCCGACTTGGTCACCGCACAGCTGACAGGGGTCACCGGGCAGGTGACCCTCGAGGAGGTGTCGTTCCGGTACGCCCCTGACAAGCCTCTCATCGAAGACTTCAGCCTCGACGTGAAGCCTGGTCAAACGATCGCGATCGTGGGACCGACCGGCGCCGGGAAGACGACCATCGTGAACCTGCTCATGCGCTTCTACGACATCGGCTCCGGCCGGATCTGCCTCAACGGCGTGGACACGCACCAGCTTTCCCGTGAGCGGGTGCGTGAGGCTTTTGGCATGGTGCTGCAGGACACGTGGCTCTTCGCGGGCACGATTCGCGCGAACATCGCATACGGAAAGGAGGGAGCGACCGAAGAGGAGATCGTCGCCGCGGCGCAGGCCGCGCATGTGGACGCTTTCGTCCGGACCCTGCCCCTCGGCTACGACACGATGCTCGACGAAGAGGCTTCAGACCTTTCGTCAGGGCAGAGGCAGCTGCTGACGATCGCGCGCGCGTTTCTCGCCGACCCAAGCATCCTGATCCTCGACGAGGCCACCAGCAACGTCGACACCCGGACCGAGGTCTTGATCCAGCAGGCCATGGGCCGCCTGCGGCAGGGACGCACCAGCTTTGTGATCGCGCACCGGCTGTCCACGATCCGCAACGCCGATTCGATAGTGGTCATGGACGCCGGCCGCATCGTCGAGCAGGGGAGACACGCCGAGCTGCTCCAGCGCGAAGGCTCTTACTACAAGCTCTACAACAGCCAGTTCACTGACGCGTGGGCGGGCACCGAAACCACGGCGCCCAGCGTGAACGGAAGCGCCGCCGCCGCCGTGACCCTTAGCCAGCGGGAGTAAGCAAATTCCTCGATACTCTTGGGGTCCCCGCGCGCAGCGCGGGAATAGGCGCCCGAAGGGCCGGAGGGAGATGGAAACGGTCGCCCGACCCCAAACCCAGGTCGATGAGCAGGATCTCGTCGAAGCCCGGGCGCTGAACGCCCAGATCGAAGCCGCGCTCGCTGCCGTGCCGTCGATCCATACCCTGACACCCGAGGTCATCCGCCAGGCCCGCCGCGACGGCAAGGGTGCCTTCCCGCCGCTGGTCTATCTGGACGAGGCGCAGGACATCGAGGTGGCGGGTCGCGCCGGGCCGATCAAGGTCCGCGTCGTTCGTCCGGCCCAGCCAGCCTCAGGCATCTATCTGCACATCCACGGAGGCGGCTGGACGCTGGGGGCGTGGGACATGCAGGACGTCCTGCTGAAGGCGGTGGCCGGCGGGACGGGACTGTGCGCCGTGAGCATCGATTACAGGCTCGCGCCTGAGCACCCGTATCCGGCCGGCCCCGACGATTGCGAGGACGCGGTCGACCACCTGCTCGAACACGGTCCCAAACTATTCGACTCCCCGGCGCACTTCGCGATCGGCGGCGAGTCGGCCGGCGCACACCTGGCGGTTGTCACCCTGCTGAGGCTGCGTGACAGGCATGGGATCAGGGGCAGGATCGCGGGCGCCAACCTCGTGTATGGGGCTTACGACCTGAGCCTGACGCCCAGCCAGCGCCTGTGGGGCGACCGCAACCTCATCCTCTCGGGCCCGATCATTCGCTGGTTCGGCGACGGCTTCACGTCGAATCGCTCGCTGGACGCCAGACGCGATCCCGACATCTCGCCCCTGTACGCCGACCTGTCGGACATGCCCCCTGCGCTGTTCACGGTGGGCACGCTCGACCCGCTCCTCGACGACTCGCTCTTCATGGAGGCGCGATGGCGGCAGGCCGGGCACCGGACGGAGCTGGCCGTCTACCCCGAGGCCATCCACGGCTTCACGGCGTTCCCCTACGGCCTGGCGCGCAAGGCCAACGAAAGACAGCTGGAGTTCCTGAGAGGCCTCGCGGGTACTTAGCCGGCCGGCCGCGCCCCTCGGCTGTGAGCCACGGGGCCGTCGACCGGCCACTGGGACGCATCCAGCTCCACCTCGTCGACGTAGCACCAACCCCATCGCTCTCCCGGTTCGAAGCTCTTGATGATGGGGTGCCCACCAGTGTGAAAGTGCTTGGTCGCGTGCCGGTGCTTGGAGCTGTCGCAGCATCCGACGTGGCCGCAGGACATGCAGAGCCTCAGGTGCACCCAGGTGTCACCGAGGCGAAGACAGTCCTCACAGCCGTCGCCTGACGGAGTGATCTTTCGAATCTCGGCCGCGTGCGTGCAACGCTCCGGCATGGTCACTACTCCTTGGCTTCGACGACCTCGCCTTCGATGTGGATCTTGATCTCGTTGCTCACTATGAACTTGCCGTCGAGCATCATGTCGAAGCTCATCCCGAAGTCTTTCCGCTTGATCTCGGTCTCGGCCGAATAGCCATAGCGGTGGCCCATGTTGGGGTCGTTGAACTCCCCGTAGTTGACCGCGTAGAGAGTGATCGG
>JBOHUP010000402.1:0-1762 GCA_050734615.1 Candidatus Dormibacteraceae bacterium
GGTGCGCACCTTGCGGCACAGCTTCTGCCCGTTCAGCCTCTACAGGATGGTCTCCGCGTCCAAGCGCAGCTGATGCGCCAGCGCGGGGCTGGAGGTCGTGATGACAAGGGTCCCGGAGTGCAGCTCGACCTCGTCGCACAGGGCGGCAGGAGCCCCGATCACGGTGCGGAAAGCCGAGGCGATCTGAGATCCGATGATGCGCCCCGCGTCGGGCTGCTTGCGCAGCACTCTGGGCAGGATATTGCCCAGCTTATCCACAGGGCTCGATCCTGCCGCCGTCGACGGTCCAGACCATCGCCCGAGAGATCAGCTCGGGAGGAAACGGCCCGGCTTCCACCGAGGTGATGATCACCTGGCCCTCGCCCGCCACCTCTTTGAGCAGCGCCGCACGCCGCTCACCATCCAGCTCCGAAAGCACGTCGTCCAGCAAGAGCACGGGACGCTCACCGGTGCGGCGGGCGATCATGGCCGCTTCGGCGAGCTTCAGGCTGACCACGGCGGTGCGTTGCTGGCCCTGGGAGCCGTAGGCACGGGCATCCCTGCCGTCAAGCAGGATCCGGACATCGTCCCGATGAGGACCCACGGTGGTCGAGCCCCTGCGGAGATCCTCGGCCAGCGAGTTATGCACAGCTTCCGCGAGGTCGTCTGGAGGCCCCTCGTAGTGGATCTCCAGGCGCTCGCCGGCCGCGATCTCGGCATGGCAGCGCGCCGCCTCGGGACCGAGCTCGCGGACCGCCCTCGCGCGAGCCGCCACGATCTCGCCGCCGACCCGCACGAGCTCCTGGTTCCACGCCTCGAGGACGTCATCGCCCCCTTCGCCGGCGGCCATCTTCTTGAGGAGGCTGTTGCGCTGGTCGAGCACCCTGCGGAGGCCCGCCAGCGCTCGGGCGTACCCCGGCTCGACCTGGACCAGCATCTGGTTCAGGAAACGCCGCCGGAGCTCCGGTCCGGCCTTGACGAGGCCCAGGTCGTCCGGCCAGAAAAGCGTCACTCTGAAGTTCCCCGGCAGGTCGAAGGCCCGGCGGCGGACTCCGTCCACCTCGATGGTGCGCCGCGTCCGCTCACCCTCGACGTTGAGCGTGATCGCCAGCTCCACGGTCCTGACTCCGGTGTCGATCTGGGCTTCGATGCGCGATGCGGCCGTGACCGGGCCGACCAGCTCCAGCTCGCGTCTCGCCCGCGGCGACGACGACAGCGCGAGCATCGCCACGGCCTCGAGCAGGTTGGTCTTGCCCTGGCCGTTGGCCCCTATGAACACGTTGACGCCGGGTCCGGGCGCCAGATCCAGCTGTGCGTAGTTGCGATGGTTCCTGAGCTGCAGACGCCGAAGTCGCACCCCTGTCCCGGCGTCAGGACATCGCCACCCGCACGGGCATGATCACGTAGATGTAGTGCTCCTTGCCCGGCGGTCGCAGCAAGCCCGGGCTGAGGGGACCGTCGAACATCAGCTCGACCTGGTCCTCTCCGATGACGCCCAGGGCGTCCAGGACATAGCGGGCGTTGAACGCGATCTGGATGTCAGGTCCGTCCACGTCAGCCGCCATCTCGGCCTTGCTGTCGCCGACCTCGTTGGTCGTCGCCGACAGCACCAGGGCTCCTGCCTGGGCCTTGAGGCGGATCACGTTGGCGCTGTCGCGAGCGAACAGGGACACCGCCCGGACCGTCTGGGTGAGCTCGCTCGTCGAGACGAGAACCTTGGTCGAGCTCTTGCTGGGGATAACCTGTGCATAGTTGGGATACTTGCCGTCGATCAGGCGGGAGG
>JBOHUP010000403.1:0-3124 GCA_050734615.1 Candidatus Dormibacteraceae bacterium
TCACGCTCGGGCTGGCGTTCCAGGGCCTGTTCTAAAAGCGTGATTGCTCGAGCGGGTTCGCGGCGGGCGAGGTAGTTCGCGGCGAGGGCACCCAGGAGGTCGACGCGAAAGGCTTCGACGCTCTGGCGCAGGTCGCGTACCAGCTCGCCAGCACCCCCGCGCCCGCCTGTGACTTCGTTTTCAAGTTGGTCCCAGCCTGGTAGGAACTCCCCTTGAACCGCGTCGAGCATTCGCGCCGCCTCCTCGGCCAAGGCCGGTGCCAGGAGCCCTTCGTTACCTATGCACTCAGCAGCGAGAGCCTGCAGGCGAAGCAGATCTATCGTGCAGTGGGTAAGGTCGAGCCTCACCGAGTCGTCTTTCTCGATGACGACCCGATCAGCCAGCGGTTTCGGAAGCTCGCCATGGAGCATGTCACTCAGCCGAGCGGTGACACGCTTGCGCTGCTTTTCGGGGGACAGGCCGGGGGTCAGCTCGTCCGCGAGCTCGATACGCATGACCCGATCCTTGGGGTTCTGCAGCCCCCTAATCAGCAAGTACAGCCACAGGAAGGCGATCACCGGCTTACTCAGCATCACCGCGCTGAACTCGTGGTCCGCCTCGCGGATCACGATCCGACCGATGGTGTGGATCTCCAGGAGCGTCGGGCCCGACCCACCGATTGGCTCGGAAATAGGAGCATGTCCGGAACGCCGTGGAATTTGCTGCGGTCCAGCCAGGCGTAGCGTAACGCAAGGGCACAGGACGGCCGTAGCACCGTGATCGACTCGATCGATGCGGCTGCGGTCGGGCTCGTACGATCGGTTTCGCGGTCTCTCCAGTGTCGAGTGGAAAGACCGAGGCTCTGAGAACCACGAGGACGCCCGCAAGGAGACGTCCTCGACTCCCAGGACCTTGCCGGTGCCGACCCTTCGGTCAGGTTGCGCCGGCGACCAGGGGCTGCACGGAATGCTCGTCATTGACCGTTGCCTGATGTGCATTGAGCGCGACGCGCAACATCTGCAGGTCGCGGCATCCGTTGATGCGCCGAAACCTCTTCTCGGCCTCCAGCATCCCGGCCGCCGTCCAGCGCTCCGCCATGCTGCCGTCGCGCCAGCGTTTCACGTTGCCGGTGGTCGTCCGCACCACCGAGATCATCGACTCCACCGGGTTGGTCGACTTCAAGGTTCGGGTGAGGCTCGGACTCAGGTGGAGACGGCTGACGGTCAGCGTCTCCTCAAGGCCTTCGCGCACGCTGCCCGCGGCGCCGGGGTGATCGCGGTGCAGCTGCTCGGCGAGGGCGCGCAGGTCGGCCAGGGCTCCGTCGGCATCAGGGTTCCGCCAGGCCTGGTCGAGCTTGCGAGCGATGAACGCCTGCTGGTCTTTGGGCAGGTAGCCGAGGACGTCCTCTCGCTTGTGCTTGCGGCACCTTTGAATCAGCGCGTACTTGCCGAAGCAGGCTTTGAGCGCGGCGCGGACTCCCTTGCCGCCGTCGATCACATACAGGCGGGCGAGTTCAGGATCGAGTCCGCGCTTGATCAGGTTGTTGAGCAGGCCTCTGCAGACGGTCTGGTTCTCGCTGCTTCCCTCCTGCAGGCCGAGTGGGTGTTTCTTGCCCTCAGCGTCGATGCCCATCGCCACCACGATCGTGTGCTCGCCGGTGTTGATGCCGTCGATGAACATGGCCAGGAGATCGAGCTGGCTCAGGTCGCGGCTCATCAGTTCCTGCAGCTTGCGGGCGGTCCCGGCTACGAAGCGCTGCGAGACCGCGGACTTGCCGGTGGCCAGCGGCCGCACCTCGCCCACCGGTTCCAGGCCGTGGCGATAGCGTCGAGCGCTGAGCAGGTTGAGCATGCGGTCGAGCGCGGCTTCGGTCAGCAGGTCCCGGCTGGCGAAGAACTTGTACGTCTCAAGCTCCACCTCCTGCCCCGTGGTCGTCCGGGCGCGCGGCTTCGCAACTTCCACCCGACGTCCACCCAGAGTCAGCTGACGCGGATCCTTCTTGCCGTGCCGGTAGGCAACGCGCTCAGGGTCATGCTTGCCCCGCGGCCCGACCAACTCCGTGATCTCTGCATCCATGAGCTCGTTCATGGTTGCCAAGCCGAGCCCCACCGAGAAGGCGAGCAACCCCCGCTTCGCGGCGCCGGCCAGCTCTCCCAGCGCGATGGTCACCTGCTCGGGAAGAGTGAATGGAAGCTCGTCAGCTTCCTTGACGACGAACGGACGATGGCGCGATATGGTTGCCACGGGCGGTTCCTCCTTGGTTTAGTCGCCCCCTTCCCTACCACATGGCAGGGCGGGGTGGAGGACCGCTCCTCAATTTCTACGGACTATCGGACAACCTCGTCACTTGTTCGAATCCGCGGTCATGGGTCCGCAGGGCAGCCTGGACCGTATGAGGTCCTCCTGAGGAGCCTTGCCTACCGACCGCGATAGGAATGACTCACTTGCGAGCGGCAACCTGAAGCGCATCGAGCACCGAGCCGCCAACTAATCCGTGATGGCGTGCAGGATCTCGTTATGCCGCCTATGTCGCCTGTTCGCTGGCTCAGCGGCTATCTTAGCTGTCCACCCAATGAACTCCAATGTGACGTAGCGCTGCTGTAGTCCCATAACGCGCCGTCAGTTCCCCGAACAAACACATGGTAGTCGCTGCCTATCTGGGTGGGAACCGGGTCGTTGCTCAACACCCCGTAATCGAGGTACCAGGTTCCTGCTACGTTATCCCAGAGCGCATCACCGGGAGGTGGGCTCGATAAGCCATGGACGAATACATGGAAAACCGAATACAGTCCCGTGAACGCCGCCGGATTACCCTGGATTTGTCCACCCAGTTTGTTCCACGAACCCCATGCCCCCGTATATGTGTTGTCGTATACGCTCGAGTTCGCCCCGTAGACAGCAATCATTAGCTGCGATCCGGCAAGACTTAGGCTTGCATCACTCGCGGCAATCAGATAACTAGTGAGCTCGGGCCACGTGCTGAAGTCGATGGCACCGCTGGCGGATTCCCGATTCCAGATCACATGGTTGTCAGACTGGCGACGCGCGGCGAAGATGAGGTGGCCGTCGTTTGACACTGCAATCGCTGGCTTGCCAGTAATAGCAGTAGTGCCTACTTGGTACCAGCTGCTCCAGGGTCCTCCAG
>JBOHUP010000404.1:0-6224 GCA_050734615.1 Candidatus Dormibacteraceae bacterium
CGGTCACGCCCGGTGCGGCCGGCAATGTCGGCTCGAACACGATCACGACCATCGAGAACAACCCCTATGACAAGCTGTCGGTCACCAATCCGCAGGCGGCGGGTGGCGGGACCGATCCGTCCTCGACTCCGCAGATGACCGAGGCCGACTTCGACGCCGGCCGTGCCCAGCTCGAGCAGGAGCTTCACCAGACCATCGCCCAGGCGCTGGCCACGGCCGGCCAGCCCACCGAGAAGCTCAGCGAGACGATCATCTTCGGGCCGCCGCAGTACACCACGGATCACCAGCCCAACGACAAGGTACCCAGCTTCAGCGGCACCATGACGGTGCAGGGCGAGGGTGACTTCTACGTGGACGCCGACGTTCAGAAGGCCTACCAGAACTACCTGTCGCAGCGCGTGCCGAACGATCAGCAGCTGCTGACCGAGAGCCCGATCCAGGTCACGTACCGCATCCTCGCCGACACGCAGGGCGGGAACATGACTTTCGTGGGCAGCGCGTCCGCATACGTGGCGCCCAAGCTCGACGAGGCGCAGATCCGCTCCCAGATCGTCGGCCGCCCGCTGGCGGAGGCCCACATCATCCTGCAGAAGCTGCCCATCCGATCGGTGGCCATCAAGGAGGAGCCGATGTCCCTGCCGCTCATGCCCCTTCTGGCCAAGCGCATCTCGCTTCACTACGTCGTGCAGCAGGGAGCGCCGGCGCCCTCCACGGCCACCACCGGGTCAGCCACGCCCTCTGTGTCCCCGTCGCCCTCGCCCTAAGTGCGGACCCTCGCGGTCGATCCGGGCACCAAGCGGGTCGGGGTCGCCGTCAGCGACCCGACCGGAACGATCGCACAGGCCCTGATGACACTCGACGCCGAACCGGCGCAAAGCCTTGCCGCGCGCCTTGCGGAGGTCGCTGCTGAGCAGGGCGCCGAGCGCATCGTGGTCGGCCTGCCCCGGCGCATGGACGGCTCGAACGGACCCGAGGCGAAGGCCGCCCGCGACCTGGCCGGCGCGATCCGCAAAGCTTCCGGCCTGCCCGTCGAGCTCGTCGACGAGCGCCTCACATCAGTTGCCGCGGAGCGCTCGCTCATCGAAGGAGGCGTTCGGCGGGACAAGCGCCGGCAGAGCGTTGATCGCGTGGCGGCGGCGCTGCTGCTCCAGTCGCACCTGGACCGTAGGCGTGCCGGCTGAACCGAAACCATCCCAGGTCATCACGCTGCTTGACGAAACGGGGAGCGAGCGGCGTTTCACCATGCATGACGCATTCGACCTCGACGGCACGGCCTACTACCTGGTGGAGGACACCGGCGACCCGGAGCAGGTCTTGCTGCTGCGCGAATCCGACGGCGGCCTGGAGACGGTCGACGGAGACGAGTTCAAGCGGGTGATGGCCGCCCTGGAACAGGACAGCGTGGATTGAGGCGGCTGGTCGCGCTCGTCGTGGTGCTCGCCGTGCTCGGGTTCGGGACGTCGCGCAGTCTCGACTGGTGGAACTTCAACGTCAACACGCCGATCTCGAGCACGAGCCACGGCATTCCCTTCCACGTCGATCAGGGCGAGACCGCGGCGGACATCGGCAGCAGCCTTTTCGACCAGCACCTCATCCGCAGCACGATTGCCTTCGACTTTTACACGCGGCTGACCAACGCCGGGCCGAAGTTCGAGGCCGGTTCTTTCGTGCTCAACATGAACATGAGCCTCGCCCAGATCGTGAGCGCCCTTCAGCACGGCAACCCGGACCAGCAGGTGATCACGATTCCCGAGGGCTTTCCGCTCCGGGAGCAGGCCAAGACTGTGGAGAGCAAAAAGCTCGGCACCGCGCCCAACTACTTCAGCGCAGCCGATTACCTCCAGGCGGCCAAGGACCCGAGCTGGGCGGCGCAGTACAGCTTTTTACCCAAGCAGCCGGCCAGCGCCGACTATCCGTTCGAAGGTTTCCTCTTCCCGGATACCTATCAAGTCGAACCGGCCGCCGGCGTTCGCGGGCTGATCAAGCAGCAGCTCGACGAGTTCGGGGTGGTGATGTCGGCCGACCTGCGCGCGCAGATCGCGCAAGCGACCCCCAACCGTCCCGCGGAGACAATCCAGTCCATCGTCATCCTCGCCTCGATGGTCGATCGCGAAGCCAACACCTCTACCGACCGGGGCAACGTGTGCAGCGTGTATTACAACCGGCTGACGATGAACCCTCCCATGCCGCTGGGGGTTGACGCGACTCTCCTGTACGCCCTGCGGCGCCTGACGCCTGAGCCGACCGCGGCCGAGCTCTTGCTGGACACTCCGTACAACACGCGGACTCACGCCGGGCTGCCGCCAGGCCCCATCAGCAACCCGGGCCAGGCGGCGCTTCTCGCTTGCATCAACCCGCCGAAGACCACGTACATCTATTACTTTGCCGACCGGCAGGGCGTGACGCACTTCGAGTCCAACGACCGGCAGTTTGAGGCCGACAAGGCGAAGTACGGCGTGAGCGGCAACTGAGAGTCTTCCTGCTCGGGCATGGGATCTCCTACTCGCGCAGCCCCGACATGCACGGTGCCGCCTTTCGTGCGCTTGGCCTTGACTGGACCTACGAGCTTCTCGACGTCGCGCCTGATGCGATTCCAGGCACAATCACGAGCCTTCGCGAACCGGATGTGGCGGGCGCCAACGTCACCATCCCCTACAAGCAGGCGGTGATGCAGCATCTCGACACACTCGAGCCCGAGGCGATGCGTGCGCGGGCCGTGAACACGATCGTGAACCGCGGCGGCCGGCTCAACGGGGCCAACACCGACGTCGCCGCGATCCGGGCGGCGATCGCGGGGGTTGCAGTCGAGCCGCGCGACGCGAAAGCCGTGATCCTGGGCACCGGAGGATCGGCTCGTGCCGCCGCTGTGGCGCTGGAGGGCGCGCACCTTGCGTTTGCCGCGCGCCACCCGGAGACCGCCGATCCGCCGGGTCGCGTGTTCGGGTGGAACGACCCGGCCCTCGCGGCCGAGATCCGCTCGGCCGACCTGCTCGTCAACGCGACCCCGCTCGGACGTCGCGAGGAGATGCCGCTCCGCCCCAACGCCCTCCCTCGAAGCGGCGCCGTGATCGACCTCGTGTACGTGGAAGGTGGCACGCCTCTGGTCCGTAAGGCCAGGTCGTTGGGCTTGCGGACGGCTGACGGTTGGGAGATCCTGCTGGCGCAGGGCGCTCGCTCGTTTGAGCTGTGGACAGGGCGCCCGGCGCCGCTCGAGGCGATGCGCCAGACTCTGCAGCCGTGAATTCGGCCCTCCTCGTGATCGCCTCGGCAGTGGTGGGCGCGGCCGCCGGATGGCTGGTGCGGTGGGGTTCGGTGCGCCTGGCCCGCCTGGAAGGGCTCGAGCCGGGCTCCAGGCACTGGCAGGTGTACGGGCCACCGGTCCTGACCGCCGTGCTGTTTGCGGTCTTCGCGCTGGTCACCTCGTTGCCGCTGCTGGCTCTGCGCGACGTCTTCGTGCTGGTCCTGGTGCAGGTGATCTTCTTCGACTTCGAACATCGCCTGATCCTCGACCGGGTCATGTTTCCGTCGATGGCCCTCGCCCTGGTGGTCAGCCTGTTCGGAAGGCCCTGGTGGGCGGGGATTGCGACCGGGCTGATCGCCGGCGTTCTCTTCCTGCTCCTCGCGCTGGCCGGGTCCGCACTGTTCAAGGCGGAAGCGCTGGGCTTCGGAGACGTCAAGCTCGCCCTTTTCATGGGGCTCTTGCTGGGGCCTCTGCCCACCATCCAGGCGCTCTTCTATGGCGTCTTCCTCGCCGGCCTGGTCTCGATTGCGATCATCGTCTGGCGCCGTTCGCTGAAAGGCACGATCGCGTACGGCCCTTACCTGGCGGCGGGAGCCCTCATCATGTTGCTTCAGCTCCCTCATCAGAGGTAGTGGACAATAGGCTGCGATGAGTAAGTTGCTTCCCGGCGAAAACCTGATCCGCGAGGCGCATCCGCACTGGATCACCTTGATCAAGAGCCTTGTCGTTCCGGTCCTTCTGCTGATCATCGTCGCGCTGGCGGATTTCACCGTGCTGCGCGATAACTACTCGCCGCACCTGCGCACCTACCTGTCGCTCGCGGTGATCGCCATCGCGCTCCTGTGGCTGATCGTGTTGTGGATCCGATGGCGTGCCACCTCCTACACCCTCACCGACCAGCGCATCAAGATCGAGAGCGGGGTCTTCGGACGGCAGGAAAAGATCATTCCCATCGACAGGGTCCAGGACTGCACGACCAGGCAGTCGGTCTTCGGACGCATCCTGGGCTACGGCCGGGTGGAGATCGACGCGGCGGGCGCTCAAGGCGCCGAGGTCCTGGATCACCTGCCGGATCCCGGCTCCTTCCGCGATGAGGTTTTCGTCCAATCGGAGAGGAGGCGGGGCGGTGGCGCGACGGCATCGCCACCGGTCGGCGCCAGCCCGAGCGGCGTCTGAAGCGCTGAGGCCAACGCTGACCCTGATCGGGTTCATGGGCTGCGGCAAGTCCGTGGTCGGCCTGCTGGTCGCCCAGCGTGCCGGCGCCCCGTTTCACGACCTCGACCTCATGCTCGAGAGCGAATCGGGCATGTCGATCTCGGATGTATTTGCGATCCGCGGTGAAGACGCGTTCCGCACGATGGAGTCGCGCCTTCTGCCGGCGGCCCTCCAGCCGGGGGCCGTGGTCGCGCTCGGCGGCGGCGCGCCCCTTGAAGAAGAGAACTGGCGCTTGATCACCGAACGCTCCGTGACCGTCTTTGTCGACTGCGAGTTCGAGACCATCTGGCAGCGCATCAGCGGAACCACCAACCGGCCGCTGGCCGCCGCCCGGTCGCGCGAAGAGCTCGAAGCCCTCCTCCAAGTCCGCCTACCCCGCTACCGCGAAGCCGCCCACCGCGTCAACGGCGACCGGCCGCCTGAGGTCGTGGCCTCGGAGATCCTGCAGCTTTGGTCCGACTGATCCTCGACTCGGCATCCGGCAGCTACCCCGTCGTCATCGGGACCAACCTTCAGCGCGAGCTCCGCTCTGTCGTCTCGCGTCTCGAGCCGACCGGCGTCGCGATCGTCACAGACACGAACGTCCGCCCCTGGGCCGCCAAAGTCGTCGCCAGAGCCGTCAAACGTTCAGGCCTCAAGACCGCGATCCACGCCGTGCCAGCGGGCGAGCGCTCGAAGTCGATGGCCCAGCTGCACGACGTCCTCGCGTTCCTCGAGCGGATTGGCATCGATCGCGGCGGCTGCGTGATCGCCGTGGGCGGCGGGACGGTGGGAGACCTGGCCGGGTTCGCCGCATCCGTCTGGCAGCGCGGGATCCGCGTTGTCGGCGTGCCGACGACGCTGCTGGCGATGGTCGACTCCAGCATTGGCGGCAAAACCGGAGTCAATGGGACACGCTCCAAGAACGCCATCGGATCGTTCTGGCAGCCGGCCGCGGTGATCTCGGACCTCGCCGCGATTGACACCCTGCCGCCGGCCAATTACCGTGACGCCTTCGCCGAGGTTGTAAAGTACGCCGTCGCCGTGGATCGAGGTCTCATCGAGATGCTGCAGAAGGAGCGCACCCGTCTGGTCGCCGCCGACAAGGCGATGCTGGAGCGTGTCGTTTTCAGGTGCGTCGCGGCCAAGGCGCTGGTGGTGGCCAAAGACGAGCGTGAGCACGGACCCAGGGCGATCCTCAATTACGGCCACACGGCCGGCCACGCCCTGGAGGCGGCGAGCGGTTTTCGCGTCTCACACGGCCGCGGGGTCGCGTTCGGCATGCGTGTGGCCGCCCGCATCGCGTTCGCGATGGACCTCTGCGGCAACCGGCTGGTGCAGACCCAGGACGAGCTCCTCACTTCCTACGGCCTGCCGGACCGGGTGCCGCACATTGACCCCAAACGCGTCCTGGCGGCCATCTCGCGCGACAAGAAAGCGCGTCGCGGCAAGGTCGCCTGGGTGCTGCCCAGGACCGTTGGCCACGCTGAGTTCGGCCATGACGTCCCGGGCGCGCTGGTGCGGCGCATCGTCACGAGGGCGCTGGCGTGAAGAAGGTCGTCGTCGTCAACGGTCCGAACCTGAACCTTCTGGGCAAGCGTGAGCCGGAGGTGTACGGTACCCGGTCGATGGCTGACCTGCTGAAGCTCGTTCGCGCCAAGGCTCGTGAGCTCGGTCTGCAGGTGAGCGCGTTTCAGAGCAACCACGAAGGGGAGCTCATCGACTTTCTCCAGAAGGAGGCTCCGGGGTCGCTAGACATCGTGATCAACCCTGGCGCCCTGTCCCACTA
>JBOHUP010000405.1:0-3198 GCA_050734615.1 Candidatus Dormibacteraceae bacterium
GCCGTGCGTACACTGGTACATACGTATGACCGGGGCCACCGCGACTGAAAGCACCCGAGATCAGATCATCCATGCCGCTGCTGAGTCCCTCCTCGAGAACGGTTACTCGGGGACAAGCGTGCGGGCCATCGCCTCCAAGGCGGGCGTGGCGATCGGGAACCTGCAGTACTGGTTCCCGACCAAGTCCGAGCTCCTCGTCGAGGCGTGGCGATACCTCACGGCACGCTCGGTCGAGGAGCTCCGACGCACCCTCAACCAGCTCACCGACCCACTCGAGGTCCTCGAGGTGGGCGTCGAGTCGCTGTGGGATTCGTTGCGGCGGCTGGGCGACGTCCAGCTCGCTGCTTTCGACCTCCTCGTGCAGGCTCCGCGCACCGAGCGGCTGCGAGCCTACCTGCCCGAGCTGTTCACCCGGTACCGCGAGGTGATCCAGGAGCAGCTCGACCGCCTGGAGGAGGACGGCCGCATCCGGCTCACCGTGCCGCGCGAAGTCCTCGTCCCACTGGTCCTCAACACCGTCCTCGGCTTCGGGCTCTACTACGTCGTCACGCGCGACGACGAGTCTTGCCTGCGAGCTCTATCGGCGTTTCGCCAGCTGGCGGCCACGCTCGTGGAACCCGTCCCATGAGCACGCAGGTCATCGACCGCGAGCTGGAGCGCCTCGAAGGCCTGTGGGCCGACGGGCTCTCCGACGCGTACCGCTCATTTCTAGCCGCGGCGAGCTCGTATGAGCCGGCGGCGCAGCAGAAGCTCGCGCTGGCGGCAGCCCTGGTCGAAGTGGGCCTGGGGCTGCAGGGCCTCGGCGGGCGCGCAGCCCCGGCGCCGACGCTCCTGATGGGCGACCTCTGCCTCGCCCGCTCGTCGCGCCTGCTGGCGGACGCCGCGCCGCAGCGGGTCCAGGTTGCGTTCGCCGCGGCGATCGAGGTCATGGCATCGGCAGCCGCCTCAGGCCAACCCGCACCGGCCGCGCGCGAGATGCTCCTGCAGGCGCTCGAGGCCCGACGATGACCGGCCATCGAATTCGATTCGAGTCACGTCGTGACACCGAGTTCATCGACATCACAGACCGGCTGCGCCAGGAGATCCGTGGAGCAGGTCTCCAGACAGGTCGCATCCACATCCAGTCGCTGCACACCACGGTCGGGCTTGCGATCAACGAGAACGAGCCCCTGCTGCTGCGCGACTTCGAGAGCATGCTCGAGCGGGTCGCGCCCGAGGGAGCCGGTTATGCGCACGACGATTTCACGCGGCGGGCGGACGTCGCAGTGGACGAGCCGGTCAACGGGCACGCTCACTGCCGGCAGATGCTGCTCACGGCTTTCGCGACACTCCTGGTCGAGGAGGGCGAGCTCGTGCTTGGGCGGTGGCAGTCGGTCTTCGCGGTCGAGCTGAACGGGCCACGTCATCGCCAGCTGGCGATCCAGCTGGAGGGCGATTTCGCGAAAACGGCCACGCGGCACATGCGCGAGGGCTCCGAGACGCTGGTCGAGCTCGAGCTGCTCCGACAGCTGCTCGTCGACCCCGAACCTGTCGCCCTCCCGATGCGACGCCTGGTCGAAGCGGGCGGCAAGCGCCTGCGGCCGCGGTTGGTGCAGCTGACGGCGGGCATCGGCCCCAGGCACGACCCTCTGCGCGCAGCCGCCCTCGCGGCCGCCGTCGAGCTCCTCCACAACGCGACGCTCATCCACGACGACTACGTCGACGAGAGCACGCACCGTCGGGGCCGCCCGACAGTGGCGGCCCAGGAAGGACCTGAGCGGGCCATCGCGGTCGGCGACTACTACTTCGCCAAGGCGACCAGGCTCATCGCCGAGATCGGCAACCGCGAAGTCACCTCCACCGTCGCCGAGGCGCTCGAGGCGATCTGCGCGGCCCAGATCGACGACGTGGCGCTGCGCGGCGCGTACCCCGGAGACCATGCCTCATACCTGCGGGTAGTGCGAGGTAAGACCGCCGCGCTGTTCGCGGCCGCATGCGCATGCGGCGCGCAGCTCTCGGAGGCGAAACCGGAAGTCGTCGAAGCGCTGCGCAGGTACGGCGACCTGGTCGGGGTCGCGTTTCAGATGGCCGACGACATGGTCGACTTCAGTCCGAGCTCGGGCAAGCCCGTGGGTCTCGACATCCGGCAGCGGGTCGTCTCGCTTCCTCTTATCTATGCCGCGGAGGACCGCACGGTCGGGTCCGAGGTCCGGCGGCTGCTGGCCGGCTCGCTGGGCGACGAGGAGGTCGGCCGGGTCGCGGCGCTGGTCATGTCGAGCGATGCCCTGGGCAGGGTGCGGAAGGAAGCGGAATCGCTCGTCGACGCCGCGGTCGAGGAGCTCGAGAAGATCGAGCTCGACGGTTTGCGCCCGACCTTGATCGGCCTCGCCCGCTCAGCCGTCGACCGCATCGCCTAGCGACTAGGTCCGCTGACCGCTGACGATCCCCACCGTGCCCAAAGACAGCCCGACGTAGCGCACGTCCGACCACCCGGCCATCATCGCCATCGCGCCGAGCTCACCGGGCGTCCGATACGAATCGACGGTGTCGCTGAGATAGCGATACGCCTTGGGCTGACCGGATATGGCGCCCCCAACAGCCGGCAGCAGGGTGCGCAGGTAAAGCCGGTAGGCGGTGCCCACCAGCCCCTTGGGAGGCCGCACGAACTCGAGCACGACCATGCGTCCGCCCGGCTTCACGACCCTCATCATCTCGCGCAGCCCGCGGACAGGATCGGCAAGGTTGCGCAGCCCGAACGCGATCGTCGTGGCGTCGAATCCGGCGTCCTCGAACGGTAGGTTCAGGGCATCGCCTTCTATGAACTCGAGTCCCGGATGCTCATGCCGGGCGACCTCCAGCATCTGGGCGCTGAAGTCGAGACCAATGACCCGGCCGCCGGGACCCGCCGTCCTGCCCAGCACCGCCGTCAGCTTCCCCGACCCGCATGCGACGTCCAGGGCCGAGCCGCCCAGGCCGATCGCGGCGTCTCGCGCGGCCCGGCGCCGCCAGCCGGCATCCGTCCCGGCCGACAGAACGGTGTTGACGCGGTCGTACCGCCCGGCGATGCGATCGAACATCGACCGGACCGCTTCAGGATCCCGCTCGGACAGCTTTAGTATCCCGCCGCCGAAGGCGCCCGGCCGACCAGGACGGGCAAGGAACTTTGGTGGTGCGTCACTTAGATCCTCTGCCAGATCGAGGCGATGCCCTGGCCGACTC
>JBOHUP010000406.1:0-8275 GCA_050734615.1 Candidatus Dormibacteraceae bacterium
GTCGCGCCCTCCCGGAATTCGCCGACGAGCTTCAACCCGACCACCGGTGGGATCAGCATGCTCATCGGTTGGCCGAGCATCGCCGCCTCCGCCTCGATGCCGCCGACGCCCCAGCCGAGCACGCCGAGGCCATTGACCATCGTCGTGTGAGAGTCGGTGCCCATCAGCGTATCGGGGATCGCGACCTGGCGGCCGCCGATGTTGCGGACCTGGACGACCTTCGCGACGTGCTCGAGGTTGACCTGGTGGCAGATGCCCATACCGGGCGGCACCAGCGAGAAGTTGTGGAACGCCTGCTGCGCCCAGCGCAGGAGGGCGTACCGCTCCCTGTTGCGCTCGATCTCCTTCTCGATGTTGCGCGTGTAGGAGTCGCGGAAGCCGAAGGAGTCGACCTGCACCGAGTTGTCGATGATCAGGTCGACGGGTACGAGGGGGTCGACCCTGGCCGCATCCTTGCCGGCGCGCTTCATGGCCGAGCGCATGGCGGCGAGGTCGACCACGGCCGGCACGCCCGTGAAGTCCTGCATGAGCACGCGCGCGGGCAGGAAGGGCAGCTCCGCGTCCCGGGGCGGCGCGGCGGGCCAGCTCGCCAGCGCGGCCACGCTTTTCTCATCAGCGGTGCCGGCCTCGGCCAGTCGCACCAGGCCTTCCAGAAGCACCTTCACGGTCATCGGCAGCCGGCTCTGGTCCTTGGCTCCGGACTTCGCCAGGGCGCTGAGCGGATAGAAGTCCATGGCGGTCCCGGAGAGCTTCGACCTCGTCCCCATGCTCAGATCGTACTAGCGCCCGGAATCGCGCATCGCCTGGGCGATGCGCACGACGCCGTCCGCCGTCTCGACCTGCTCGAGGCTGACCGGTAGGGCGCGCCGCCAGTTGGGAAACTCATTCGTGGTGCCCGGCACGTTGGGTCGCTCATGCACGCCCAGTGCGTCCTCGAGCGAAGCGAGCACGATGCGGGGACGTCCGCGCGCCAGCGCGGTGTACGCCGCCACGGCCACGTCGATGGGGCCCGTGTCATCCGGCAGGTGGGTCATGTTGACCAGCTTTTCGCGAAGGTGATGGAGCCGTTGCTCGGGCTCGGTCAGCGTCCAGATCCCGGCCAACGTCGGCAGGTCGTGGGTGCCCACCGCCGCTACCGCGTCGCGCGGCCAGGCAGCGGGATCGGAGCCCTCGAACCACAGCAGGCGATACGACATCGAGCCTCGCCTGCGCAGGTGGCCGCGCACTCCGGGTTCCACGAGGCCGAGGTCTTCGCCGACCACGAAGGCACGCGCGCGCCGGCTCTCGCGAGCCAGCAAGCCGAGCAGGATCGCGGCCGGGTATCTGACGTATGCCCCGTGCGCCGCGTTCATGCCTTCGGGAATCCAGAACAGGCGGAACAGGCCCATGACATGGTCGAGCCGCACGCCGGCGGCGTGGTGCGCCGCCGCACGGATGGCATCGACGAACGGTTCCCAGTGGGCCTGGCCGAGCTGCCACGGGTTTATGGGCGGCAGGCCCCAGTCCTGCCCGTCGCGGAAGAACTCGTCGGGTGGCGCACCGACGCGCATGCGGGGCGCGAAGAAGTCCTGCCACCGCCACGCGTCGAAGCCGTCCGAGGCGAAACCGACCGGCACATCTGTGACCAGGCCGATCTCCCGGCCCGCCCGCGCGAGCTGGCGGTCGAGGTGGAACTGGAGCCATCCGTGAAACGACACGCGGTCGGAGAGTTGCTCTCGAATCTCATTCAACGCGGAGCCCGCCGGATGCCTGAGCTCCTCCGGCCAGCTGCGCCACGCGGAGCCGTGGACCTCGCAAACGGCGTTGAAGGTGGAGTAGTCACGGAGCGCTTGCCCCTGGCGCCGCACGAAAGCGTCGAGCCCTGGGGGTCGCGGCGCCGCCCTGTACAGATGCTCGAGGGCCTGCGACTTGAGGCGGTAGACCTCGTCATAGTCGATCAGCGGCTCCTGGTTCAGCTCGCGCGCGGCGGCACTCAGCGGAGCGAGAGCCGAGGCGGCGCCGTCCGCGCCATCGATTTCTTCGATGCGCAGGTAAACGACGTTGCGAAAACGTCGCGTCGAGGTGTAGTAAGGCGACGCCTCGTATGGCAGCACCGGGGTTTGCGCACCGAGCGGGTTCAACAAGATCACTGAGGCGCCCGCGCGGCGCGCAGAGCGCGCAAAGCGGCGAAGGTCCGCCAGGTCGCCGACTCCCCAGCTCTGTCTCGAGCGGAGGGAGTAGAGCTGCACCGCCCAGCCCCACGCTCGGTTCGGCGCCTGTGCGCAGGGGTCGGGCTGGAGGCCGGGACGGCGGAGTCGCGGCGGCCGCTCGCGCGTCGCGCCCATCGCCCGGAGGATGGCCTGCTCGGTTTCCAGAGGCGTCTCCTTGAGGTCGCCCTGCCAGCCGAAGTAGGACGGCAGGATCCCCCAGCGGCGCGAGCGCTCGGTCATGACCCCTATCGTTTCATCGGCGGCGGGCAGTCTGCAGGATGCGGTCTACAACGGCCGGAAAGGCTCCGGTACGTACGCGGCGAGCACCGGCTTCCAGACGTCGATCGCTTGGGCCACCGCGGGGTCATCGTGGACGAGCCACGACAGATGGCGCAGAGCGTGCTCGAGCACGGCTTCGACGCCGATGGATCCAGGCGCAGAGCTTGCTTCGCCTCGGGCCAGGTCGGCCCGCGCGACCGGCAGCTCGACCAGGGATCCGGTGGGCAGCGTCGCCGGCGGGTTGACGGCCGCGGCGTAGGTCAGGATCACCCTGCCCTCCTCGTGGCGCCACGAGGTGGAATGCACGACCAGCGGGTCTAGCGGGTACCAGCTCAGGACATCCAGCACAACCTCCGCCGGCTCGGCGGATGGGTTGAGGCCGACCTGGAGCGACGCGGCGTGCATCGGCTTCAACCAAAAGAGGCGCCCGACGTTCAGGCAGATCGGAAGGATCTCAAGGGTTTGGGCCACGAAATCGGGCGACCACGCCACGGTCGAGACTGGAGGCCCCATCGCCGCGACCACCTCGGGAAGCCGGGCCGCCGGCCGGTTGCGACGCGGGCGCCGCGCGCCGGTGTTCCGGCTACCGGAGCTTGCCACGATGATGCGCCGCGCCGGGAGCGTCTTCCACGATCCGCCAGACGGCGCGAATCTCAGCCGGGGTCACGACCAGCTCGTGCTGGGTCAGTCCATGAGCCTGGATGTTGCGGATCACCTCGGGTTTCGATCCGCGGGTGATCCAGCCGCAGCGGCACGTGACCTCCATCAACATCGCGGCAACCCCGGCGAACCGGCCACGAACATGAGCCTAACGGCTGCTAACCTCGCGCGCATGGCGATCCATGCGGCACTCGGCGGCGCGGTGAGGCGGCGGGAGGACCCGCGCTTGGTCACCGGCGCGGGGCGATTCACCGACGACGTCCAGCTCGAGGGCTGCCTCCATGCTGTGTTTGTACGTTCGACCATGGCGCACGGGCGGATGGCGGGAATCGAACGCGCGGAAGCAGCGGCGGTGCCGGGGGTGGCCGGCGTCTTCATTGCCTCCGACCTCGGCGTCAAGTCGCGCGCCCAGTTTCCGAGCCCCGAGGAGATGGCGCGTCCGGCGCTGGCGGTCGACGTGGTTCGATTCGTGGGCGAGGCGGTCGCGGTCGCGGTGGCGGACACGCGTGAGCACGCGGTGGATGCGGCGAGCCTGGTCGCAGTCGACTACGACCCGCTGGTCGTGGTCATCGACCCCGCCGGCGCGCTCGTTCCGGGCTCGGTCAACGTGCACGAGGCCAAGGGAGACAACATTGCGTTTGAGTACGCGCTGGGTGATGAGGGCGCGCTCGAAGGGGCTGAGGTCGTCGTGCGCGGGCGATTCGTCAACCAGCGTGTTGCCGCGGTCCCGATCGAGGCCAGCTGCGTCATCGCCGAGCCCGATGGCGAGGGCGGGTTGCGGGTGTGGGTTTCCACGCAGGTTCCGTTTCGTGTTCGAGACGACATCGCCGAGGCGCTCGGCATCCCGGAGTCGAGCGTGCGGGTCATCACCGGCGACGTGGGCGGGGGATTTGGCGCCAAGCTGGCGACCTACCCTGAGCAGGCGGTCGTCGCCGCCCTCGCCTTGAAGCTCGGGCGCCCGGTGCGCTGGTTCGAATCTCGCTCGGAGAACTTCGTCGCGATGACGCACGGCCGCGCCCAGGTCCAGGACGTGTCGCTTGGCGCGATGCGGGATGGGAGGCTCGTCGGCCTCGAGGCGGCCGTGATCGCCGACGCCGGCGCATACGGCACGATCGGCATCGCCCAGCCCATGTACACCGGCCCGCTGTCCACGGGGGTGTATGTGATCCCGAAGGTGCGGTTTCGCGCCACCGTCGCCACCACCAACACCGGCGTCGTCGCTCCTTATCGCGGTGCCGGGCGGCCCGAAGCGACCTCGCTGATCGAGCGCGCCATGGACATGCTCGCAGCCGAGCTGCGGATGGACCCGGCCGAGCTTCGCCGGCGCAACCTGATCTCCGGACCATTTCCTTACCGGACGGTGACCGGTCTGGAATACGACTCGGGCGATTACCGGCGCGCGCTCGACACCGCGCTCGAGGCGGTCGGCTATTCGGATCTGCGGCGAGACCAGGCCGTGCGACGGCGTCGAGGGGAGCGACTGCAGCTGGGTGTCGGAATCTCGTCCTATGTCGAGATCACAGCCATCATGACCCCGATGGAGCACGGGGCAGCACGCGTGGAGCCGGACGGGACTGTCGTGATCCATTCGGGCACGACCTCCAGCGGGCAGGGTCACGAGACGGCGTTCGCACAGCTCGCTTCGGCGGTGCTCGACGTGCCAATCGATACGGTGCGCGTGGTCACATCCGACACCGGGATCGTGCGCAGCGGTGACGGGACGTACGGCTCTCGCTCGCTTCAGCTGGGCGGCAGCGCCGTGCGCGGCGCATGCCTCGCGTTGGTGGAAAAGGCGCGTGCGGAGGCGGCGCGGCGGCTGGAGGCGGACGTCCAGGACGTGGCGCGGTTCGCCGGCGGGTCGTTCGGCGTCATGGGCGCGCCAGGGTCGGCTCTGAGCTGGGCGCAGCTAGCTGCCGGCGGCGCGCTCGTCGCGGAAGAGGATTTCATCCAGACGGACCAGACGTTTCCGTTCGGATGTCATGTCGCTGTCGTCGAGGTCGATGTCGAGACGGGCGACGCGCGACTCGTCCGCTTTGTCGCGGTGGACGACTGCGGGACGATATTGAACCCCATGCTGGTCGAGGGGCAGATCCACGGCGGCGTGGCGCAGGGCGCGGCGCAGGCTCTATATGAGGAGTTCGTCTACGACGCCGACGGCAACCCGCTGACGACCAACTTGATGGCCTATGCGATGCCGACGATCGGCGAGATCCCGGCGGTCGAGACGCTGCACATGGAGACGCCGTCCCCGCACAACCCGCTCGGCGCCAAGGGCGTGGGCGAGTCGGGGACGATCGGCTCGACGGCGGCCGTCCAGAACGCGGTCATCGACGCCCTGTCGTATCTGGGCGTGCGCCACCTCGACATGCCTCTGCATCCGATGCGGGTATGGGAGGCGATCCAGGCGGCACGGGGGTGAGAATGGTCGAAGGTTGATCGACCCTCAATCCGGGTTGCGTTGGACCGCCGGCGCGCTGACGAGCCTGATCCTGGTCTTGATTCCATCGGGGCCGGATGGATCGCCCGTGGCAACGGTGCCCTCAGCGCCAGCGGTGGCGCCTGCGCCGGCCGTCCTTTCGGCCGACGTGTTCCAGTACCCGCTGCCCACGTGGACGCCGCACTGTCTCGGATTCGGCAGCCAGTGGCGATATTGCGACGGCATGCCGCTTCGCTCATGCGCGGGCGCGGTCTGGCTGCACACAGGGGTGGACATCACCACGGGCATCCAGCCCGTCATGGCGGCCGGTGATGGCGAGATCGCGGGCTACATCGTCGACCCGACCTTCCGGGGCGGCGTGCTGATCCGGCATCACACGAGCACGGGCGTCGTCCTCACGCAGTACTGGCACGTCTGGCTCCGACCGGAGTTTCGGATCGGTACGCCCGTCAAGAGAGGAGAGGTGTTCGCCGACGTCGCCGACATGGGGGACAAGACCCATCTACATTTCGCGGTCTTCCTGGGCGATTACGAGAACCATGCGTGGAACGGGGCGCTGCCGCCGGCCGGC
Organism: Candidatus Dormibacteraceae bacterium; assembly: GCA_050734615.1. Classification (GTDB taxonomy): domain Bacteria; phylum Chloroflexota; class Dormibacteria; order Dormibacterales; family Dormibacteraceae; genus DASXBJ01. The sequence continues at coordinate 6,137 of JBOHUP010000406.1, forward strand.
TGTTCAGGCTTTCCGGCGTTTCCTTATCGGTTTGTCGATCCGAACCTGTTCATTGAGGCGCGTCTGCCGGTGGCGCCTCTGGCCCGGGGCGCACGCTTCTAAGGATTTTTCTTCGAGCGAGCGGCCTTAACCCGAAAATAGACTCAAGCGCCGACCTCCTGTAGGGATACCTGATACCCCAGGGATTCGAGGCGGTGCACGGCGCGGCGGACCACCCGTCGCCGGTCGAGCTCATCAAAGTGGGCGGGGCCGAGGTCCTGGTAGATGGTGCCGTCCTTGATCAGGTGGTAAATGACGATAAGCATGCTGTGGGCGACGGCGACCGCAGCGCGCTTCTGGCCACGGCGAGGTGCCAGTCGGTGGTACTGGGCCGAGAAGTAGCTGCGTTTGACCTGTGCTGCCGACCAAGCGGCTTCGACCATCGTGCTGCGGAGCCAGCGCGAACCCTGGCCTGAGCGACCTGACATGCGCTTACCGGCCGACTCGTTGTTACCGGGACAGAGCTTGGCCCAGGAGGCGAAGTGGGCATCGGTGGGCAAGCGACTCATGTCGGTACCGACCTCGGCAAGAATGGCCTCCGAGTTGCGAGGTCCGAGCCGGGGAATCTGTCGAAGTCTCTCCAGCAGGGGTTCAAAAGGGTGGAGCCGGCGCTCCACCTCATGGCTCAACTCGTCAATCTTGGCGTCATAGAACTCGAGCGTGTCCAGTTGGTTTCTGAGCAGGAATCGCTGGTGGGCGCCCAAGGAGCGGCGAATTCAACTGGTCGTCGCAACACCTGCGTTACGCGGATTTCAATAGTAGGGCGGTGAACGCCTCGGCGGGAGTCTTCCAGCCGAGTGTCTTGCGGGGCCGTCCATTGAGCGCGGCCGCTACGTTGACCAGGTCGGCGGCGCTGTGTACGGAGAGGTCTGTGCTCTTGGGAAAGTACTGCCGCAGGAGGCCGTTGGTGTTTTCATTCGTGCCTCGTTGCCACGGACTGTGAGGATCACAAAAGTAAATGTCCAAGTCGGTAGCGATGTTGAGGTCGACGTGTTCGAGGAGCTCGAGGCCCTGGTCCCATGTTAACGATCGCCTGAGGTGAGCCGGGAGGGTGAGGATCGCTGCGCCGATCCCGTCGCGCACTGCTTCAGCCCTGTGGCCCTCGCGGTCCCCGGGAAGGTGCAGCAGCATTGTGAAACGAGTGGTCCGCTCGACCAAGGTTCCGATCGCCGAGACACTGTTTTGGCCAAGGATCAGATCGCCTTCCCAATGCCCAGGGACAGCTCGATCCGCTGCTTCGGCGGGCCGCTCACTGATCATCACCATGTTCTTGATTCGCCACCGAGTGCGCCGACTGTCAACACGGCGACGCGGCCTGCGCAAGGCTCTCCCCGTTCGCAGACAGACACTCAGCTCTCGTCGCAGACTGCCACGGCCTTGCACGTAGAGCGCCTGGTATATGGCCTCGTGTGAGATCCGCATGCCGTCATCCTCCGGGAAGTCCACCCTGAGGCGGCGCGCGATCTGTTCGGGACTCCAACGTTGGACACCGCCGAGCTTGGTCTGCACGTACTCCCGGAGCGCTTCGCAGGTCGCCAGCTTGCTGACCTTCGGCCGGCGCAACCTCCGCTCCGCGTGTGCTTGCGCAAGCCCGGCTCGATACTGGCCATGACCCGAAGGCCCATTTCGTTTCAGCTCCCGACTGATGGTTGATGGCGATCGGCTGAGCCTTCGCGCGATCTCGCGGACGCTGACGTGGCCGCTCAGGACGGCGATCTCCTCTCGCTCAGTTATCGACAGATATCGCCCGGATGGATCGTTGAGTGCTAAGGGCGTCATCCCACCAGCTTGGCTGAACCAGCGAGTGCTCACTGTCCTCGACACGCCAACCGCTGTGGCCGCAGCCTCGGTCTGCTCCCCAGCGGCGATCAATCGCCAGAACTCTCTCCTTATATGTCTCGGAAACCCAGCACGACCTCGCATGGCTGCACCTCACAAATGGGCTGGGTGTTGCAACGACTCCTTGAACCCAAGAGACCGTGAACATCCAGACCCCGCTCGGTCCCTTCCAGTTCACCAGCACCCACGACGTCAAGCAGACCGTGTGGGTCATCGCGATGGACGGCAACGGCGGATTCACGCTCGTCCACGAGATCAAGC